>DATAWG010000119.1 GCA_036267355.1 Pirellulales bacterium
CTGTCGAACGTCCTCCAGTCCCGCGGAGAGGATACGTGTCTTGCTGCCATTCATCGGCTGTCACTCCAGAAGGTCGTGTGCGGACAGCCCACGGTAGCACACGCCTCAAAACGGTTCATACACGCTTGCCGGAAGGACACAACTAACGCTGGCGGCGCGGCTTGGCTATTTGTCCCCAGACGCGTCCGAGACATTGTCCCGGCAAGCCAACGAAACGGTGATGGTCCTCGCGGGCCTGCGCCCTGCTTTTTTACCTGTAGCCTGTAGCCTCAAGTCTGTAGCCTACCTACGCGTACTCCTGCGTCGTCGGCTTGATGACGATCTCGGCCACGTGGGCGCGCGGCGGCAGGCAGGCGATCATCACGGCGGCGGCTCCGACGTCTTCCGGCTGCAAGATGCGGCCGCGTTGCTCGGCGGTGAGCGGCACGGGGCGGCGCTCGAGGATCGGCGTGTCGACTTCGCCGGGATAGATGTTCGTGACGCGGATGCCGTTTCGCCCTTCCTCGAGTGTGGCAAAGGTGCCGAGCGCGGTCGCGGCGAATTTCGACGCACAGTAGGCCACGCCCGCCAGCCGCAGCGCTCGTTTGCCCGCGATCGACGACACGTTGATGATCAGCCCGTCGCCCCGGCTGCGCATCTGCGGCAACACGGCCTGCATGCAGTGAAACGTGCCGCTGAGGTTGATATCCAAAAGCATCTGCCAATCCTCGGGCGTGGTGTCGGCCAGCGCGCGGTGGACGACGTTCGTGCCGGCCGAGTTGACTAAAATATCGACATGCCCGAGTTCCCTCGTCGCCCATTGAAATAGTTGCTCGACACTGGCTCGATCAGCGACATCGACCGAATGGCAGAGCATCGGCGCCGACCGGGCATGCTTTGCCGCGGCTTCCAGCAACACATCCGCCCGCCGCCCCGCGATCGCCACCCGGCAGCCCTCGGCCGCGAGCGCGACGGCGATCCCCAGGCCAATGCCGGTGCCGCCACCGGTTACGACCGCATTTTTTCCCTGTAGTTTCATAATCTTTTTCGTCCCGTTCGTGTGATTTATGGTTTCCAACGTTCGGCCAGTGGTCGCGTCCGTTTTTACCGCGATTCGGCGGAAGAGCAAGAGGCAGATCACCCGCGGAGCACCATTCGCTTGCGGCGGCGGGCTGCGTGGCAAATAATGGGGGCGTCTACCGCTGGGCAGCCACGTTCGATCGCTTTCGACCCTCTGCGCGTTTTCCGATGCAAAAAGCCGGGCCTCAAATCGACTCGCGGATCGAAGTCGTCACGCCGGAAAATATCGCCTTTCAATATCGCGTGGCCGGGCCATTTCGGCGGATGCCGGCCTATCTGATCGATATTTTGATCCGTATTGCGGCGATCTTGATGGCCCGCTGGGCCATTCTGTTGCTTGGTTTTGCTGGCGGCGAAGGAATCCTCGGCTTCGGATTTGGAATGCTGCTCGTGATCTGGTTTGTTTTGGATTGGTTCTACGGCGGATTGTTCGAGACATTTTGGAATGGCCAGACGCCCGGCAAATGGGCCGTCGGGATCCGAGTCGTCGCCACCGACGGCCAGCCGATCAATGCCCTGCAGGCCGTGATGCGCAATGTGCTCCGCGTCGCCGACGCCCTGCCGGTGCTGACGTTGCCGCTATTCGGCGGCATACCGCTGTCGATATTTACCTATCAAGTCGGCCTGTGGGTCCCGGCGTTCAACGATCGCTACCAGCGGCTTGGCGACCTGGCTTGCGGGACGATGGTCGTGATCGAGCAGGGACACCCGCTCTACGGCGTCGTGAAGATCACCGAGCCGGAAGCCATCCGGCTGGCGGATTTGATTCCGCACAATTTTGTTGTGTCTCGCAGCCTTGCCCGGACACTCTCGCTCTATGTGGATCGGCGACGGGGCCTGTCGTGGACACGGCGATTCGAAATCGCTCGGCCGCTGGCCGAACCGCTGCGAACCATGTTCAACTTTCCGCCGCAAACGAACCCTGACCTGCTTCTGGCGGCGGTGTATTATCGAGCGTTCAATGCCCCGGCCGACACCGGTCCCGGCCGCCGCAGCGCTGCAGTTCCGCCGGTGGCGGCACCGCAACCGGCGGCGGTGCCCCTTTGGAATTCTCCGGAGCCGGCGACACAATCGACGACCGCACGATTTTCGGAAATAGAAAACTACCTGGATCGAATCAGTTGATATCGAAGCCCGAAACCGCCAGCGAGCTACAAAGGCGTCGCCGCCAAACTTCCTGACACGAGCCTCTGTCTCCTGATCTCTTGCTTTCTCGCCCCTCGCCCCTAACCCCTCGCCCCTGACTTGAAAGTCGCCGAACTTCTCGATACTCGACGCGACAACTGGCGGCAACTCGAGCAGTTGTGCGTTCAGATGGAAGGCCGCGGCCGGCGCCGATTGGGCGGGGCTGGCACGGCTCGCTTCGCTTCGCTCTATCGCGCGGCCTGCGCCGATCTGGCCTTGGCCGACGCTTACAATCTTCCGGCTGGAACGGTCGCGTATCTGCATCGGCTCGTGGCCAGGGCACACAATCAACTCTATCGCAGCCGGCGATTCGATCTCGCGCGTTGGGGACACGAACTGTTTCATGAAGTGCCGCGGCGATTGCGGCAAGACGCATGCCTGCGGGCAGCGCTATTGATCTTTTGGGGTTTGTTCTTCGCCGCGTTTCTTTTCGGACGGCAATCGCCCGAATTTCTCAACACGCTCGTCGGCAAGGAGCAACTCGAGGGCATCCGCGATATGTATTCGCAATCGGTCGCCCGCGAAAATGCGTCCGTCTCCGGCCTGATGAACGGCTTCTATATTCAGCACAATATCGGGATCGCGTTGGAATGTTTTGCCTGGGGGCTTGTGTTCGGAATCGGTGGGCTCGTGGATCTCGCATTCAACGCGATCCAACTCGGCGCGATTTTCGGTTTCATGACGACCGTGCCCGAATGGCATAACTTTTCGCAATTTGTCACCGCTCACGGCCCGTTCGAGCTGACGGCAATCGCTTTGTCGGCGGCCGCCGGAATGCGACTGGGCTTTTCGATCATCGACACGGGCGGCTTGAGCCGCATCGCTTCGCTGCAGCAGGCAGGCCGCGAGGCGATGCCGACCATGGGAGCGGCCATGGTGATGCTCGCCATGGCGGCATTGATCGAGGCGTTTCTTTCTCCGTCCGCGGCGCCGTACGCCGTCAAAGTGTCGGTGGCGGTCGTGTCGGCAATATTGCTGTTTTTTTATCTCTTCGTGCTCGGCCGGCCACGAGCGCAAGCCGATGGGGCGGTAGCTCCGCTGGTCATGTTGCAGGAGCCCGTCCGTGCAACTTGACAACACCCGCATCGTGATTCGCGAGCGCGATTTTCCCGACATCCTCGATCTCTCGCTCCGAACTTTGCGTTTCTACATTTTCCCCTGGGCGACGCTGAGCATCATCGGAGCGCTGCCGTTTGCACTGTTGAACGGCTGGCTGCTCAGCCTGTTCGAGCCGACTTACCGGTTTACTGGATCGCATGTCGTCGCGCATGCATTCAATCCGGCGCTATATATCTATCGGCTCACGATTTTGACGGTGTGGGAATTGCCTTTGGCCGCGGCGCCGCTGACGCGCTATTTCGGCCATGCGTTGTTTCTCGATCGGCCCAGTTCGAGCCGCATTGCCCGCGAGCTGCGCGACTCGCTTCCGCAATTGTTCATCTACCAGGTGCTGTTGCGCGGGCTGCTGATCTTGCCGGCATTGATCGATTGGTGGGCGTTTTTCTTGATGCTTTTGTGGTTGGTGCCGTTCGTCTATTCGCCCTACTTGAACGAGATTATTTTGCTCGAGCGGAATCCGTTTTCCGCTCGGCCGGGCCGCATCACGACCAGCCGGCGTTCGAATTCGCTGCACGCGGGTTCGCGGAGCACGCTTTTCAGCCGATTTCTCGTGTCGATGCTGTTCGGCGTGGTGATGACTTGCGGATTGGCGCTAAGCCTGTGGTACATTCGAGGGCTGCTGACACACCACTGGGAACGAACCGGCGCGGTTTATACGATCGGCGTTCCGGCGGCGATGTGGACCGTGGCAGCTTATTTCGCGGTCGTCCGTTATTTGAGTTATCTTGATTTACGGATTCGTCGCGAAGGCTGGGAAGTCGAGTTGCAAGTCCGTGCCGAAGCCGATCGGCTGGCCGGATTGCGTGCGGAAGTGTAAGGCAGAATTCGAAATGAACCGGATCGACAATCCGCAGATTTCTTGTGGGGCGACGCCCAGCGTAGCAGGCACACTCCGTGTGCCGTCTGCGCTCCGCAGTGCGCTTTGCGCCACTTGGCGCCGAATGCCATTGCCCGCGGGTCGAACAGTGCCGCATCGCGCTCGCAATCCGCGCCATTCTCTCGATGGTTTGCAATTCCTACTGCTGTGCGCGGTCGGAATTACGCTGGCATTCACCTTTGCCGAGCGTGCCGCGGCAGTGGGTGCCGACCCGCCCGACAGCGCCGCCGCTCCCACAGCCTCCAATACCGACCCAGCCGTGCGTTCCGGCGCAAAAGCGCTGCAAACGGACGATCATTTCCCTTGGTACGACGCCGAACATGATGCGTTGCGTCCGGTCGTGCTGCGGACGATCAAAGACGGCGGCCAAGGAGATTCAAAAGACTTCAATTCGCGGCTCCGCAATCATCACGGCCGCTTGTCGCATGGCGGCGACGGAAGCGGACACGGATCGGGCGGCAAGGGCTCCGGCGGCGGTGATTCGTCGCAAGACAATTCGTCGTCGCCTGGCTTTTCAATGCCGGCCGTCAGCGCCCCATGGCTGATCTGGGTTGCCTGGATCGTCATCGGCGGCGTGCTTGTCTTCTTGGTCGTGATGCTGATTCGGGCATTTTTGAATCGTGAAGCCCGCAAGGCAAAAACCTCGGAGGGTGAATCAATTGCAGCCGAGGACGACGACGACCGGCTCGACGCGTTGCCGATTCCCGCGGCGCGTCCGAAGGGCACCCTGCTGGAAGAAGCCCGGCGCTCGTACGAAACAGGCGATTACAACAGCGCGATCGTCTATCTCTACAGCTACCATTTGCTCCGGCTCGATCAAAACCAATGGATTCGCGTCGCCAAGGGCAAGACGAACCGGCAGTATCTGCGCGAATTGTCGGGCCGCGGTGAGTTGCAGGCCGTGTTGGCCCGCGCAATGGTGCCCTTCGAAGACGTTTATTTCGGCAACCATTCGTTGGATCGAGCCCGCTTCGAAGCTTGCTGGAACGATGTCGAGCGATTCGATCGCCTCGTCGAGAGGACCTCGCCATGAGCCGCTCGCTGGCTGAATGCGCTCGTTTATCCATCGTTTTGCTGGGTGTGCTTTTGGTTGCCCAGCTCGGTTGTGCCCGGCGCGAAGGCGACGATTCGCTCCAAGGCGACTACGGGCAAAATCATGGCGAACGGTTTTCGGCCAGCGTCAATGGTCTGACGGTTCTCGCCGACATGTTGACCGAAGCCGGAGACACCGTCAGCACACGCGAAGAATTGTCGCCCGTATTGCAGGAAGAAGCCGATGCGATTATTTGGGCGCCGGATGATTTCGCTGTTCCGGATCCCGACACGTGCCAGAAGATCGACGATTGGTTGCGGGCGAAGGAAAACCGCACGTTCGTGTACATCGGCCGCGATTTCGATGCCCGGCCCGTGTATTGGCAACAAATCGTGGCCCAGGCCGCCCCGGCGGATCGTGAAAAATATCAGAAAGAACTCGATCAATCCAAAGCATGGTTCACCCTCGATCGAACCGCGGTGCCGCAGAGCGCGCGGTGCGAATGGTTCTCGATCGACGGCACGGCGCCGCATCGCGATGTCCGCTCGCTCGATGGCCCCTGGGCCGATGGCATCGATGCCTCGAAGGTTGCCATCGAACTAAACAGCCGGCTCATCCCTTCCGACGATGCAAAAAACCTGCTGGCCTGCGGCGACGCCGCTGGCGACATGCTCGTCAGCGAGCAATCGTTCGATGTCCTGGCCCCCAAAATCCGCTGGCTCGCCGGAACGCACACGAGCAATCTGCTTCTGGTGGCCAATGGCTCGTTTCTGTTCAACGAGCCGCTGGTGAACCACGAGCATCGCAAGCTCGCCGGCCAATTGATCGAAGCGGTCGGCAAAGCGAAGCACGTGGTGATTCTCGACAGCCAGAATCACCGCCCGGTCGCCTTCGACAGCGACAACGGCGGGGGCAACAACGACAATCCTCCACCCGAGCAACCGCCGCAGAGCATGCTCGACATATTCAACGTTTGGCCGCTGAGCGCGATTTTGGTTCAATGGGGCGTTTTGATCGTGGCGCTCTGTTTTGCAAAATGGCCCATCTTCGGTCCGCCGCGCGATCCGCCGCCGCCGCCAGCCTCCGACTTCGGGCGGCACGTCGATGCGCTTGGGGCCGCGATGGCCGTGACCGGCGATGCCGAATATGCCAAATCACGCGTGCAGCAATACCGCCAAATGCGCGACATCGCCGGCTCCCGCGCGATCAACCGCACGAACGTGAAGAAACAGAGTTGAAAAATACTCGCGCAAAGCTTTTGCAAGAACGACACACTAGCCCGAAGCATAAGCGAGGAACGGCGCACCGCCGAGGTTCGCTCTTGCTGTTTACTCCGCACACGGGTGCCGCGGTTGATCCACTTCGAGTTTGCTCAAGGCCAGGAAATCGCATCTTATGACCGACTCTGTTGTGCCACCGGTGACGGCGCTCCCCGGAAACCTAATCGAATTTCGCTGCCCGCAGTGCCAAAAACTGCTCCGCATTGGATCGTCGGCCGCAGGCGGGCAAGCCCGTTGCCCGAACTGCACCGCGGTCGTGATGGTGCCGAACGTCGAGTCGAACGCGGCGCCGACTCCGGCGTTCGCTCCGGCGACGCCGCCCATCCCTGTCGCTGCCAAGCCGCCCGAGTTGCCGTTCCACAGCATGCCGCCGCGAAACGTTGATGGCCCGCCCGCCTTTTCGACTCCAGCGTCGCCCGCCGCGGCGATGTCGCCCTCCGCCGGGCCAATGAATCATGTCGCCGCATCGCTACAGCCGGCCGCGATTATTCCGCCGGCTCAGCCCGCAGGCACAACACCGGCTGTTGCCGCCGGCGCGCTGCTTCGACCGCCGGCATCGCAAACGCCCACCAAGGCGCTGTTCGACAGAATCGTCGCCGAGATTCGCAAGATCTACATCGGCCAAGACGAATTGGTCTTGGGCACGCTCGTGGCCTTGTTTTCCAGCGGGCATGTGCTGATCGAAAGCGTTCCCGGCTTGGGCAAGACACTTTTTGTTCGCACGCTGGGCCGCGTGCTCGGCTGCCGGTTCGGCCGTATCCAATTCACCGCCGACCTGATGCCATCCGACATCACCGGCGCACCGATCTTCGACATGAAGACGCAAGAATTTCGTTTTCATCCCGGTCCGGTGTTCACGCAGTTTCTTCTGGCCGATGAAATCAACCGCGCCCCGGCCAAGACGCACGCGGCACTGCTCGAAATCATGCAGGAATACCGCGTCACGGTCGAACGCACGAGCCACAAGCTCGACCGGCCATTTTTGGTGATGGCCACGCAAAATCCGATCGAAAGCGAAGGCACCTACAACCTGCCCGAAGCGCAGTTGGACCGCTTCATGTTCAAGATCATCGCCGATTATCCGACGACCGAGGAAGAAGCCAACGTGCTCAAGATGCACAGCCAACAAGTCGACCTTGATGCAAGGCTGGCTCAAGATCTGCAAACGATCACCTCGCCGCAGGAAATCAATGCCACGACGCGGGCTTGCGGCGAAGTGCGCGTCGACGATCGGCTGATCGACTACATCAACAAGCTGGTGCGCCGCACTCGGCAATGGCCGCAGTTCCACCTCGGCGCGTCGCCGCGAGCGGGAATCGCGCTGGTGCAAGGCGCCCGCACCCTGGCGGCCTTCAATGGCCGCGACTATTCCGTGCCCGACGATGTGGTGCAAATCGCCCTGCCCGCGCTGCGGCACCGCGTGATCCTCACCGCCGAAGCCGACGTCGAGGGCCTGCGTGTCGACGATCAGTTGCGCGAAATGATCCGTACTGTCGAAGTTCCCCGCCTGTAGGCGGGAGGCTGTAGGCTACAGGCTGTAGGCTACAGGTACGAGGACAAGCGAAACGCTCGGTTTTTTTCCTGTAGCCTTGAGTCTGTAGCCTTTAGCCTCCTTTGAATCCTTTCGTCTACGTTCTGTTGGCCGTGCCGCCGCTGCTGATTTTGGCGCGGTCGAAGCGGATTTACCCGCATCGGCCGGCAGTTTTCTTGCTCGGCGTGCCGGCGCTGTTGGCGCTGGCGTTGATGGCGGTGCCGGCGCTGTTTAGCGGGCTGTTGGTGCTCGACGGGGCGCTGGCGGCGCTGGCGGTGGTCGATCTACTGACGCTGCCGCGAGCCAACCAGTTTTCCGTCGAGCGGCAGGTGCAGCGAGCCGCGTCGCTCAAGAAGCCGCATCCGGTGGTGCTGACCGTGGTCAGCCGTTCGCGGCAAACCCAGGCGGTTTGGGTTCGCGACGGCGTGCCCGCCCCGCACTCGGCCGAGCCGCCGGAAATGCTCGTGCGGCTCAAGCCGCGTTCGCGAGCGACGCTCCGCTATTCGCTCCGGGCCGGCCGCCGCGGCGCCTTCACCATCCCGACGGTTCATCTCCGCGTCCGCAGCCTGCTCGGGCTGTGGCAGCGGTATTTGATCTATCCGATCGAAAGCACGATCCATGTTTATCCCGACATGAAACAGTTGGCCGAGTATGGCGTTTTGGCCCGCACCAATCGGCTCAGCCTGCTCGGAGTGCGCCGCACGCGAAAGATCGGGCAAGACAACGAATTCGAGCGGCTCCGCGATTTCACCCGCGACGACAACTACAAGCATATCGATTGGCGCAGCACGGCCCGGCGTTCGCGGCTGACGGTGAAAGATTTTCAGGCCAACCAAAGCCAGCGGATCATTTTCTTGATCGATTGCGGCCGGATGATGGCCAACGAAGCGGCCGGCCTGAGCCTCTTGGACCATGCCTTGAACTCGATGCTCATGCTGAGCTACGTCGCGCTCAAGCAGGGAGATTCGGTCGGGTTGATCTGCTTTTCCGACTCGATCCATTCGTTCGTCCCGCCGCGCGGCAGCATGAACCAAATGAACCGGCTGCTGCATTCGGTGTTCGACCGCTTCCCTCGGCTGGTGGAATCGCGATACGACGAAGCGTTTGTGTACCTCGCATCGCGGTGCCGCAAGCGGGCGCTGGTGGTGTTGATCACGAACGTGATCGATGAAGTGAACGCGTCGCAGATCGACCGCTATTTGTCGTCGCTCACCGGCAAGCATTTGCCGCTGGGCGTGTTGCTGCGCGATCGGCAAGTGTTCGACGCGGCCGAAAGCACCGACTCGAGCGAAACGGCGATCTACCGCGCCGCCGCCGCCGCGGATGTGCTGCTATGGCGGCATCAGGTTCTCTCCGACTTGTCGAGCAAAGGCGTGCTGACGCTCGATCTCTTTCCCGACGAACTAACCGCCCCGCTCGTGAACAGCTATTTGAACATCAAAGCCCGGCATTTGCTGTAGGCCCGGCCGAAAAATGACTTCTCCACAGATCCCTCTCCCCTTGCGGGAGAGGGCAGGGTGAGGGGTTTCGAAAAGCGGAAGTGATTTTTCGGCCGAGCCTTAGCCGCGGATTGGTTGTAGCCACGGTGCCCGTGAACCACGGTCGCCGCGCGGGTGTCCGTTCATTCGAGCGGCGCACTCCCCGGATCGCGCGCGAGCCGTTACAATTCCGGCTCGACCGCTCTCCGCCACTGGCAGACAGCGCTTGCCAGTGCCCCACGCGCCCAATGACCCGCACTCATCCGCATGAATCAGCGACGGATTTTGGTTACTGCCGCGCTTCCCTATGCCAATGGTCATATTCACCTTGGCCATCTGGTGGAATATATCCAGACGGATATCTGGGTGCGGTTTCAGAAGCTGCGCGGCAATCGCTGCATTTATATCTGCGCCGACGACACGCACGGCACGGCGATCATGATCCGAGCCCGGCAAGAAGGCCGCAGCGAAGAGGCGCTGATCGCCGATATGCGCGAGCACCATGTCCGCGATTTCTCGGGCTTCGATATCGAGTTCGACAACTACGGCAGCACGAATAGCCCGGAAAATCGCGAGCTGTGCGGCCAGATTTGGACGGCCCTGCGGGCCGGCGGCTATATCAACGAGCGCGATGTGACGCAGCTCTACGATCCCGTGGCCGGCACGTTTCTGGCCGATCGGTTCGTCAAGGGAACTTGCCCGCGCTGCAAATCGCCGGACCAATACGGCGACAATTGCGAAGTGTGCGGCAGCACGTATAGCCCGACCGACTTGATCGACCCGGTGAGCACGCTCACGGGCGCGAAGCCCGAGATTCGCACGGCGACGCATCTGTTCGTCGCCATCGAGCGGCTGCATGAGTTTTTGAACGAGTGGACGCAATCGGGCGATCATTTGCAGTCGGAGGTGGCCAATTATCTAAAAGGCCATTTTCTCGGCGAGCCGCTCCGGGATTGGGATGTGTCGCGGCCGAAACCTTATTTCGGATTCGAGATTCCCGACAGCCAAGGCAATTGCTGGTATGTGTGGTTCGATGCGCCGATCGGGTATATGGCATCGACGCGCGAGTGGTGCGAGGGTCATGGGGAGCGGTTTGAGGATTGGTGGTGCTACCCCTCACCCCCGGCCCCTCTCCCACAAGGGGAGAGGGGAGTAGGCGGGGCTCTCCCACAAGGGGAGAGGGGAGTAGGCGTGGCTATCCAAAAGGGGGGGGTGGGAGTAGGCGGAGCTCTCCCACAAGGGGAGGCGGGAGAGGCGAGCGATCCGGCCGAAGTTGAGATCCATCATTTTATCGGTAAGGACATCACTTATTTTCACACGCTGTTTTGGCCGGCCATGCTCAAGGCGTCGGGCTTGCGGCTGCCGCGAAAGATCCATATCCACGGGCATCTCACCGTGGGTGGCGAGAAGATGTCCAAAAGCAAAGGAACGCACGTCCGCGGGGCGACGTATCTCAAGCGGCTCAATCCCGCTTATCTGCGCTACTACTACGCCTCGAAGCTCAGTGGGCATGTCGACGATCTCGATCTGAATCTCGTCGAGTTCGTGGCGAAAGTGAATTCCGATCTGGTGGGCAAGGTCGTGAATCTGGCGAGCCGCACGGCTCGGTTTGTCGAATCGACCGGCTTATCGGCAAAATATCCGGACGATGGCGGACTGTTTGCCGCGGCGGCCGACGCGGGAGAAAGTATCGCCGCGGATTACGAAGCGTGCGAATATAGCAAGGCCATGCGAACGATCATGGCTTTGGCCGATCGGGCCAATCAATATGTCGACGCCCGGCAGCCCTGGACGCTGCGAAAAGACGCCAGCCGGGCCGGCGAAGTGCAAGACGTTTGCACGGTGACGCTGAATTTGTTCCGGCAATTGGCCGTGTATCTCGCGCCGGTGTTGCCGCATCTTGCGGAGCAGGCCAGCCGATTATTCGGCAAGCCGATCGTGCACTGGAGCGATGCGCTGGCGCCGATCGTCGGTTCGCCCGTGGCGAAATTCGAAACCCTGTTGACGCGAGTGGACCCAAAGGAGGTCGAGGCGATGATCGAAGAGAGCAAAGAAGTAGGTCAGGCTTTCCAGCCTGACATCCCCGCAACCGAAGCGACAACTCCGCCGGCCTCCTCCGACGGCCCCGAGCCGCTTGCCGCCGAGCCACTTCAGCCTGAATGCAGCTTCGACGATTTTGCCAAGATCGATTTGCGCGTAGCCCGCGTTGTGGCGGCGGAGGAATTGCCCAAAGCAAAAAAACTATTGAGACTGACGCTCAGCCTCGGCGGCGACAGCCGGCGCACCGTGTTCGCCGGTATTAAAAGCGCCTATAAAGCGGAAGAACTCGTCGGCCGATTGGTGATTTGCGTGGCGAATCTCGCCCCGCGGCAGATGCAATTCGGGGTGAGCGAAGGCATGGTCGTCGCCGCAGGCGCGGGCGGCCAGGAAATCTTCCTGCTCAGCCCCGACACGGGCGCAAAGCCGGGTCACCGCGTGCATTAAATGCATCGATTTGCGGCCGCTCATGGTCAAAATCGCCGCCACCGCCCGCCAGAGACCAGCGATAAGATTAGCAGAATCACGAAAATCAGCAGGAGCACTTTCGCGATCCACAACGCCGTTCCCTCGATCCCGCCCAGCCCGAGCACCGCCGCGACCAATGCGATAATCACGAAAATCAGCGCCCATCGAAGCATAAAGGCCTTTCTTCCGGCAATCGGCCGGCATTCGGTTTTACCCGTCGCGGTAGGATTATTTCTATTTGCACGAAATCGATGCTACGTCAACCGGTTCGACGGCCGCGCTGCGGTCGACCGGATCGAACCGCAGCCGGGTGATCTTTCCAGGATATGCCGGCACGCTCGAAAGCTCATCGCTACGAGACTGTTGCCGAGCCGGCCGTCCACATGCCCACGCAAAGCCGTGAGCCTGGCACCCGGCTCTCGTTCCTCGCTCGATGCCGCCGCGTTTCCACGTGCGCGTATTTGCAGTGCCCATGTTATTTCGACCCCATTCGCAATGCCCCGTCGAGGCGGATGACGCTGCCGTTGAGCATCGGGTTTTCGACAATCTGCTGGGCTAGCTTGGCAAATTCTTCGCCCCGACCAAGCCGTGGTGGAAAAACGCACTGCTCGACGAGCGACTCGCGGACCTCGGGCGTCATGCCGGCCATCATCGGCGTTTCGAACACGCCGGGCGCGATCGCCACGACACGGATGCCGAACCGGGCCAATTCGCGGGCCGCCGGAAGCGTGAGCGCCGCCACGCCCCCCTTGCTCGCCGAATAGGCGGCCTGCCCGAGTTGCCCCTCGAACGCCGCGACCGACGCCGTGTTCACGATCACGCCGCGCTCGCCATCCGCATTCGGCGAATTCGCCGCCATCGCTGCCGCCGCAAGCCGCAAGACATTGAAGGTGCCGATTAGATTCACTCGCACGACGCGCTCGAAGAGCGCCAGGTCGTGCGGACCATTTTTGCCGACAATGCGACCGGCCCCGATGATCCCCGCGCAATTCACTACGCCATCGACCCGGCCGAACTCGCTTGCGGCCAGCGCGATCGCTGCCTGCACTTGGCCCGAATCGGTTACGTCGACAAGTGCGGATCTCGCTGTTTTACCAAGCTCTGCGCATAGAGCAGCGCCGGCCGCAGCGTTTAGATCGGCGACGACGACATTGGCTCCGGCTGCGGTGAACGAGCGGGCGCAAGCGGCTCCCAAGCCCGATGCTCCGCCGGTGATCAGAAACGTGTGCGATGCGAGTTGCATGAGCGTGATTGTAAGCAGGAGTGGCAATGGATGGCGAGCGGATTGTGTCGCACCGCGGCGTGTGCCACTGCGGCGTGTGCCACTGCGGCGTGTGCCACTGCGGCGTGTGCCATTGCGGCGTGTGCCATTGCGGCGTGTGCCATTGCGGCGTGTGCCACTGGCCAGCGCAGTCGGCCAGTGCCGGCCCACCAAGGCACGTCCCACTGGCCGACTTCGCTGGCCAGTGGCACACCGGCTAAATCAGCAGCGGCTACAAACCTTTCGGCGGTTCGATACAATGGTGTTGCTAGCACACTCATCATCGCGTTCCACCGCCAGGAGGGCTTTTGCAATATCCATGAGCACCCCACCGTTCGTTCACCTGCATTGCCATAGCCATTACAGCCTTCTCGACGGAGCCAGCCCGATCGATCGGCTTGTGTCGCGAGCCAAAGAACTGGGGATGACCGGCTTGGCGCTCACGGACCACGGCAATCTGCACGGGGCGCTCGAATTCTATTCCGCCGCGAAAAAGGCGGGCATCAACCCGATCTTGGGCTACGAGGCCTATATCGCGGCGGACAGCCGCTTCAAACGCGACGCCGGCTCGCTCAAGGAGGCAAGCTACCATCTAACGCTGTTGGCCAAGAACCGCGTCGGCTTCGGCAATTTGATCAAGCTTGCCTCGGCCGCATTTCTCGAAGGCTTTTACCACAAGCCGCGAATCGACAAGGAACTCTTGGCGGCGCACAACGAGGGGCTGATCTGCCTCAGCGGCTGCGTGTCGGGCGAGCTGAGCCGGACGCTGTTGAAATCGTCGGGGCCAGACAAATCGCATTTCGACGAAGCAAAGAAAGTCGTTGCCTGGTTTCAAAGCGTGTTCGGCGATCGGTATTTCATCGAAATCCAGAACAACGGTGTCGAAATTCAGCGGCTGGCGCTGGAAGCGTCGGTCGAAATCGCCCGACAAATGGGCCTCCCGCTCGTGGCCACTAGCGACGCCCACTACGTCAATCGCGAAGACTCCGAAGCGCAAGATGTGCTGCTCTGCATCAACACTGGCAAATATCGCACCGACACTAATCGGATGCGGATGGAAGGAAACCAGTTCTATGTCCGCAGTCCGGAGGAAATGTACGCGTCGTTTCCCGGATTGGAGGAAGCGGTCAAGCAGAGCCAAACGATTGCCGACAGCGTCGAAATTGAGCTTGAACTTGGGAAGCGGCATTTTCCGCTGTTCGATCCGCCGGACCAGAAATCGCCCGGTGAGTATCTCCGCGAGCTTTGCTTGAAGGGGTTGAAGGAGCGGTATGCGGGAAAGGCGAATCGCTGGGCGGATGCGGAGCAAGGGGCGACGGACGAGGGGCGAGCAGCACGGGCGGAGCCCGTCGCACACGGCGGAGAGCTGTCGCGCGAAGTGTTTCAGCGGCTCGATCGTGAGCTGGGCGTGATCGAGAAGCTCGGCTTTCCGAACTACTTTCTGATCGTATGGGATTTTGTTCGCTACGCGCGGGAGCGCGACATTCCGGCCACGGCGCGTGGCTCCGGCGTCGGTTCGCTCGTGGCCTATGCGCTCTATTTGAGCCATGTTTGCCCGTTGGAATATGATCTGCTCTTCGAGCGATTCTTGGATATTAGCCGCCTGGAAGCGCCGGATATCGATATCGATTTCTGCAAGGATCGCCGCGGCGAGGTGATCCAGTATGTGAAGGAAAAATACGGCGAAGCCAATGTGGCCCAGATCGGAACGTTCGGCACGCTCAAAGCCCGGGCCGCGATTCGCGACGTCGGCCGGGCGCTCGGAATGCCGATCCCGCGAGTCGACGCCGTCGTGGCGATGGTGCCCGAAGAGTTGGGCATCGAATTGGCCGAAGCCCTCCAGAAAAGCGCTGATCTGAAGCGCACCTACGACGCCGATGGCGAGATTCGCGAACTGCTCGATCTGGCGATGAAGATCGAGGGGCTCGCGCGAAACGTCGGCACGCACGCCGCCGCTGTTGTTATCGCCGACAGGCCGCTCACGGAATATGTCCCTTTACAGCGGGTGCAAAACAAAGACGAAATCATCACTCAGTGGGCGATGGGCGATGTCGAGCGAGCCGGCCTGTTGAAGATGGATTTCTTGGGCCTGCGGAACCTCACCATTCTCTCCAAGGCGATCGACCTGATCGAGCAAACGACCGGCAAGCGGATCGATCCGTACCAATTCCCGCTCGACGACAAAAAGACATTTGCCTTGCTTTGCCGCGGCGAAACCAAGGGCGTGTTTCAACTGGAAAGCGGCGGGATTCGCGATCTGTTGCAGAAAATGAAGCCCGATAGCTTCCGCGATATCATCGCCACGAACGCCTTGTATCGTCCCGGGCCGCTGGAAGGGGGCATGGTCGACGACTATGTGCAAGTGAAGCATGGCCGCAAGCAGCCGGAATACAAGCATCCGGTGATGAAGGAGATTCTGGAAGAAACGCACGGCGTGATGGTCTACCAAGAACAGGTGATGCGGATTCTCAATCGCTTGGGCGATATTCCGCTCCCCAGCGCCTACACCTGCATCAAAGCCATTTCCAAGAAGAAGCTGGAAACGATCGCCAAATTCCGTAGCGAATTCGCCGCCGGAGCCGAGCGCAAAGGAATGTCGGCCCGCGAGGCGACCGAGCTATTCGGCCTGATCGAGCATTTCGCCGGCTACGGGTTCAACAAGAGCCATTCCACCGCGTACGCCTTGATCGCCTATATCACGGCCTATCTCAAGGCCCACTACCCGGTCGAATTCATGGCGGCCTTGCTCTCCGGCGACATGCCCGATCGGAATTTCAAGAAGAAGGACTCGCTGGTCGAGCATCGTGAAGATTGCATTCGGATGGGAATCGATGTGTTGCCGCCGGACGTAAACCGGTCGCTGGGCGAATTTGCCGTGGTCAACGACGGTGGAAAACAGAAAATCGTTTTTGGATTGGGAGCCATCAAGGGCTGCGGAGGAAATGCGGCGCATGCGATCGTCGCGGCGCGGCGCTCCGGCGGCCCGATTCGAAGTTTGTTCGAGTTCTACGCCCGGATCGATCCGGCCACGTGCAATCGCACGGCCATCGAAAGCCTCATCAAAGCCGGAGCGTTCGATAGTCTCGGCGCTCGGCGGGCAGCGTTGATGGCGTCGGTCGATCGGGCGTTGCAGACCGGTGCGGCTGCGCTTGCCGATCGACGAAGCGGTCAAAAGGGCTTGTTCGCCGACATCGACGAAGACAACGATGCCGACGCCGGTTCGGCAAGCCTGCCCGACGTTCCCGAATGGGATGAGCGGCAAAAGCTCGGCAACGAAAAAGAAGTACTCGGCTTTTATCTGACGAGCCATCCGCTCGCCGAGCATGCCGCGAGATTCAAGAGCTACACGACGCACGCGACTACCGCGGTCCCGAGCGTGCCGCACCGCACCGAGGTGGTGCTCGGCGGCATGTTGGCGTCGCTAAAGTTTTCGCACACCAAAAACCCTCGGCCGGGCTCGACGAACACGAAATATGTGATGTTCGACCTCGAAGACATGGACGGCATGTTGCGGTGCATCGTTTGGCCGGAGCAGTTCGCCGAGTTTGGCCATTTGGTCGTACCGGATGCAGTCTTGCTGGTGCGCGGCGTGGTCGACCGCCGGCCGGGAAGCGAAGAATCGAATCTGATCGTGAACGAATTGATTCCGCTCGATGAGCTCGCGGCCCGATACACGCAGGGAATCGAAGTCCGGCTGCGTGAAGACGCCCAGGCCATGGAACGATTGGAGCGGTTGTACGAGATTCTCCGCGGATACCCCGGGAAATGTCGCATCGAGCTCGTGCTGGCCCTCGCCGATGGCACCCAGGCGATCTTGAAAAGCGAAAAATTGCGCATCGCGGTAGAGCCGGAATTGCGCAGCCGGCTTGATGATCTACTGGGCCCCGGGCAAGTACGCTTAATCACTGCCCGTCCGACTGCCGGCCGTGCGCCGCCTCCGCATGCCCGAGACCGAAACGGCAGCCCGCGGTCCAAGGCGATGCAATCGTAGCCCGCCTCGCCCCGGTCGGGCTTGTTCAACCGCACGACGTGGCCAAAGCGTGAATGTCGTCCGCCGGGAAACGAAGCCTGAGCACGAATCTGGCGAATTTCTTGCTTTACCCATTTTGCCAAATTAGGATGGATTGCAGTCGATTGCGAAGCCGGCTGTCGATTGCCGAAGCCGGCTGTCGATTGCCGAAGCCGGCTATTGCGCCTTGCGTACTCATACAACGTAGGGCAAAACTCCCCATGGTAGGCGGCACACTCCGTGTGCCGTCCGCGCTCCGGCAACGCGTTGCGCACGGAGCAGTGCAAACGGCACACGGAGTGTGCCTGCTATGATATAGGCTGCGAACCACACTTTTTCACGAGGGCCGTAGATCATGCGTTGGCTACAACCGAACGTGCGTTGGATCGTGGGGTTGCTCGCTGTTGGCCTGGCCGGCGGATTTGCAGCGTCGACGGCCCATGCTCAAGTGGTTCCCGCCGCGGCCGGTGTGGCCGTCGATGCCAATGGCGTATTGAGCACCAAGCTGTTCACCGACCCGACCGGGCAACTCGGGCAAGAACGCCGGCAAGCTGCCAAAGCGGCACTGAATCCGAAAGTCGCCGCGCAGAGCAAGCTTCGCAAGATTTCGCTCAATCGATTGGAAGAAGCGATTCGCGACCGGCTCGCCGCCGGCCAGAAGCCGACAGATGAAATGCTCAATCTGGCCGGGCTGACCCGGGTCGAATACGTGTTCTGCATGCCCGACACTCGCGACATCGTCGTGGCCGGCCCTGCCGAGGGCTGGGCTCCCGATCTGTCGGGCCGCATTTGCGGGATCCATTCGGGTCGGCCGATTGTTGAATTGCAAGATTTGATCGTCGCGCTGCGGGCGTTTCCGCCGAGCGGACCGGCGACGCCGCTGATCGGCTGTTCGATCGATCCAACGCAGGAAGGCCTGAAACGCAAAGTTGAATACATGCGCACCAACCGGCCGCGCTCGGTGGCCGATGCCGAAGCTTTTGCCACCGGCTTGAAGGCCGCGTTGGGGCTGCAGAACGTAACCGTCAATGGCGTTCCCGGCACGACGCATTTCGCGCAAGTGCTCGTCGAAGCCGATTATCGAATGAAGCTGATCGGCATCGGGTTGGAGCAACCGCAAGTGGCTCTGAAAACTTACGTGCAACGCGCGAATCCGAACGAGGTAAGCAAGAATGCGATGTGCCGTTGGTGGTTCGTGCCGAATTACGAATGCGTACGCGTGGCCGACGACGAACTTGCGATGCAGCTCGTGGGCGAAGGAGTAAAGCTCGTCGGGGCCGACGAAGTCGTGATGTCCAACGGCCAACGGCAGGCCGCCGTGCGAAGCAATCTGGCCAGCAAAGCATGGTGCGAACAGTTCACCAAGAGCTATGCGCGGATCGCCGAAGCGAAGCCGATCTACGCCCAGTTGCGGAATCTCGTCGATCTGGCCGTGGCCGCGGCGTTCATCCAGAAGGAAGACTATTGCGCGAAAACCGGTTGGCAGATGGACCTCTTCCGCAACGAAGGCCAATTGCCGATTCAGACCTATAGCGCTCCGAAACAAGTGGAAACCGCGATCAACGTGATCTACAAGGGCAATGGTTTTTCAACGCCGATCGGTGGCGGCGTGACGATCGATCCGCGGCAGGCGCTGAACAAGTCGAACTTGCTGAAAGACAAGGACGGCAAGGTCGGCAACGCCCGCAAGGAAACCGATCTCAAAAGCCTGGCCAAAGGCCAATGGTGGTGGGACTGAAATCGCGTGGGCTGTGAGCGAAGATCCAATTTGGCGCTCCTTTGCAGCAGTTGCGACTCGGTTTTCATTCGCCCGCTACGAAGGCTCGGGGCGAAAATAATTTCTCCGCGGCCCCCGCTCCCCCCGCGGGAGAGGGCAGGTGAGAGGTTCGAGAAACGGAAGTTATTTTTCGGCCGAGCTTAAGTTGCCACACACGAGTTCGCGGTCGTTGCGCGCGAAAATGTGCCGCTCGGCAAAGCCCGGATGCGCCCAGCAGACCCCGCCGCGCTGGGGAAGTTGCCCAGTTGTCGGGTCGATGACCTGGGTGCGGCTGACTTCGTGATAGCCGTCGGGCGACAGCGTGGCGATGATCAATTGCCCGCGCTCGTTGAACATGAACATCCGCGAGCCGTTGCGAACCATCTGGATCGTTGCCCAGCGGGCCTTCGGCACCGCCGCCTGGCTTTCCCAAATCCGGTCGCCCGTGGCGGCATCCAAGCACCGCAGTTGACCGTAGCTATCGACGCCGTAGACATTGGATCCGTCGAAATAGGGCGTGCTGATGATCGACTGCAGGGCTTGGGTCCGTTGTTCGTCGGGACCGACCTTGCGCCAGATTTTTTCCACGTCGAGCCGCTTCTGGTCCAAGCGGAGCATCAGCGAGCCGTCGTAGAAGGCGGTCAGGAAGAGCCGGTCGTCGTGCAACACCGGCGTGGCGACATTGAGCACCATCCGCGATGGCTTGAACGGATATTTCCAAAACACTTCGCCGCTCTGCGGATCGAGGCCGGCAATGTTGTCGCCGGTCCAGCAGACGAGCACGCGCCGGCCGGCCTGTTCGATGATGATCGGCGCGGAGTAGGAAGCTCGATCATCGAGCGATTTCCAGCGTTCGTCGCCCGTCGCCTTGTCGAACGCCACGACGCAGGCCTTCTCGCCGCCGATTTGCACGATCAGCAGTTGCCCGTCGACCAGCGGAGCCGCGGCAATTCCCCAAATCGGCATGCGGATCTCATAATCCTTGAGCAGGTCCTTTTTCCAAATCACGGTGCCTTTGGCGGCGTCGAGACAATGAAGATTCCCCATGGCCCCGAGCGCATAAGCCCGGCCTTCGTTGACCGTGACGGCCGCTCGCGGGCCTGCTTCATAACCGACGCCGCTATAGCGACAATCGTAAATGTGCATCCAGAGTTCGTGGCCGGTCTTCGAATCGAAGCAATGCACGCGTTCGACCTGGGTCGGTTCGACGAGTCGATCGGTGACGAACACGCGGCCGTCGGCGATCGTCGGCCCGCTGTAGCCGGACCCGATCGGCGCCCGCCAGTCGATTTTGAGTTGCTTGTCCTTGAATTTGTCCACGATCCCGGTTTCGCGCCACACGCCGTCGCGGTTGGGCCCGCGCCATTGCGGCCAATCGTCGGCCCGCGTCAGGCTGGCATACGACGACAGCAGGCAAAACATCGCGGTTGCAGCAACATGGAGGAGAAACCGATTCATGGCTTGATGCTTTCAGTGATCGCATTGATGCCGACGACGCCGGAGAGATTTTAGCAAGTCGAGCGCTCCTGAGCATAGCTTCTACGGATTTGCTTCCGCGAGGATCGCGAGCGCCGCCACAGACCGCTTGCGTATCCCCGGCCTGAACTTTACGCTTGGGGACCGCCATTCCGAGACTCGATCGCGGTTAGGTCCCTGGCCGCCGGGCGCTTTCTGGTCCCCTACGGAGAAATCTGGTCGTGCAAGATGTGGTGCAACCTTTTTCCGATCGGCTGGCGACGGCCATCAGGCTCCGCCGAACTCCGGCGATCGTTGGCCTTGATCCGCGATTGGCCCAACTTCCCGAAGCACTGCTGAAATCGTGCCACAATGCCGGACTCGAGCGACAAGCGGCGGCATTTACGGAATTCTGTTGCGGAGTGATCGATGTCGTCGCATCGCTGGTGCCGGCGGTCAAACCGCAAGCGGCGTTCTTCGAAGAACTCGGTCCTCATGGAACCGCGGCGCTGGCCGACGTGATCGCCTATGCCCGGCGGCTGCAATTGCTCGTGATCTTGGACGCCAAGCGCAACGACATCGGTTCGACGGCCGAAGCCTATGCTCGCGGTTATCTCGGCGCCGACAGTCCGTGGGGGGCTGATGGCCTGACGGTGAGTCCCTATTTGGGCAACGACAGCCTGACGCCGTTTGTCGAGGTCGCCCGGCAGCGTCGTGCCGGTCTGTTCGTGCTCGCCAAAACATCCAATCCGGGCGGCGGCCAATTTCAAGATCTTCCTTCCAACGGCCGGCCGTTCTATCGGCATGTCGCCGAATACATCGAGCAGCTTGCGATCGCCGACGCCGGAAGTTGTGGATACGGCTCGGTGGGGGCTGTGGTCGGAGCGACGTATCCCGAGCAATTGGCCGAGCTCCGTTCGGCGATGCCGCATGCGTGGATCTTGATTCCGGGCTTCGGCAGCCAGGGGGCCACGGCCCGCGATGTCGCCGCGGGATTCGACAAGAGAGGGCTGGGCGCCATCGTCAACAATTCCCGCGGCATCATCTTCGCCTATTCGCGGCGCGAATATGCGGATCGGTTTTCTCCGCTGCAATGGCAAGACGCCGTCGCCGCCGCGACACGCGATATGATCGACCGACTGCGTAGCGATACTCCGGCGGGCAACCTCATGACCGACCACTAGCATTCCGCCGATGGAGACAACCGCGACACCAGATTCTGGGTGGGACAACCGCCAAGCGGGCCGCGAAAACGGCCCGCGGCTCGGTTGGCGCCCGATCGCGTTCGGCATCGTGGCGCTCGCGATCGTGATGGTCTATGCCTGGTTTCACCGGGATTTATCGCTGCACGGGCTTGCCGAGCGCGAGGACGATTTGCGGCGCTTTCAGCAGGCCCATTCGCTGCTGTTGCCCGCGATCGTGTTCGCGATATTTGTCGCGGCCGCCGGGCTTTCGCTTCCCGTGGGAATTATTTTGTCGGTCGGCTGCGGATGGCTCTTCGGGCCGTGGGAAGCGGGAGTGTTGGTGAGTTTTGCCTCGACGGCAGGCGCGACGCTGGCGTTTTGGATCAGCCGCTATTTGCTTCGCGACGCCATCTCGCACCGCGTCGATCATTTGATGAAGTCGGTCGACGAATTGGTCGACCGGGACGGCGCATTCTACCTTCTCTCGCTACGGCTGGTGCACATCGTTCCTTCGTGGCTAATCAACCTTTTGATGGGTTGGACAACCATGCGCACGGCGACTTTTTGGTGGGCAACCCAAGTCGGCACGTTGCCGGCCACGATCCTCTATGTGTGCGTGGGAGAGCAATTCAAATCGCTCCGCAGTTTGGCGAAGGAGGGCGGAATTTCAAGCCTCTTGACCCCTGGCCGCGTCGCAATTTTCGTGCTGCTCGCGATCCTTCCGCTCGCAGCCCGACAAGCAATCAAAGAGATCCAGCGGCAGGCAGATAAAGCCCGATCCGGAAAAACAAAGCGGCAAGATGATGGGGGCGCACCGAATTGAACCAGACAAACGGTAGCCAAATCAGATGTTCGGCCGTATCCTGAAAGGGGTTCGCCGCTGCAAATTGCACGCGCGGCCCACAGCTCCGGGCGGAATCGACTTTGCGACCATCGCTCGAACCGGAACATGATCGTATGTCTGCACCAAAGAAATCCGATTTCGAAGCGCTTTATGCGGGCCAAGCCCCATGGGATATCGCTCGGGCTCAGGCGGTGTTTGTCGCCGCGGCCAAACGAATCACCGGAGCTGTGCTGGATTGCGGGTGCGGCACCGGCGAAAACGCGCTGTATTTCGCCGCCCATGGCCGGCAGGTGATCGGCATCGATTTTCTCGACGAGCCGATCCGCCGCGCTCGGCTAAAAGCAAACGAGCGGGGCGTGAATGCAAAATTCCTGGTTCGCGACGCGCTGGCGCTCGGCGAAATGAGCGAGCGGTTCGACAATGCCATCGACAGCGGGCTGTTTCACACCTTCTCCGACGAGAATCGCCCGCGCTATGTGGCAGGGTTGAAATCGGTGTTGAAACCCGGCGGCCGGCTTTTTTTGCTGTGCTTCAGCGACGAAGAGCCCGGCACGCAAGGTCCGCGGCGGATCGCACAGCGAGAATTGCGCGCGGCGTTCGCCGATGGTTGGATCGTGGAATCGATCGAACCGGCGGTGTTCGAAACCGCTCCCACTCCCGATATCTCGTTCTCGCCGGGGGGCCCGAAAGCTTGGTTTGCCGTGATCCGGCGTGTGGGCGGCTGAGCTAGCTTTCCGCGCACGGCACGCTCGATTGCATTGCCGCGGTGCAGCCCGGTCGCGATGCGACTAGCGGCCATCCGGGCAAACGTGACGGGTTCCACGTCTCGTGAGCGGCAAGGCGCTAGCCGCCGGTTTCTCGGCCGTCGCGCCGAATTCGACCGGCAGCTAGTGCCCCGCCGCTCACCACTCGCACGTCACCCAACAGGCTTAGCTAGCAATGCTTGCCGCTCGACAGGCATTGCACTTGACGCGACCCTCGAAACCTGGGAAAAGTTGCCCCGACGTTTTGGTGGATCGCGGCCCGCACCGCAACAGCCAAACATCTTGCACACATTGCTACGATCGGCGGCGCGTTTTCCGCCGTTCGAATTGCCAGGGAAGGGCGAGCGATGAATCCGAGCGAGCAGCGGCGCATTCTCACGGCCGGCCCCACGATCTCGCAGCGCGAGATCGACTATGTCTTGGATGCCGTAAAGAACGGCTGGAACGAACATTGGTCGGACTACCTCGTGCGTTTCGAGCAATCGTTTGCTCAATACGTCGGCACACGCTTCGCCATGGCGACATCGAGCTGCACGGGGGCGCTTCACCTCTCGCTTTTGGCGCTTGGCATCGGTCCGGGGGATGAGGTGATCGTGCCCGAGGTGACCTGGGTCGCCACGGCCAGCGCGGTGAGCTACACCGGCGCCACTCCTGTGCCGGTCGATGTCGATCCGACCACGTGGTGCATCGATCCTGCAAGCGCCGAGCAGGCCATTACACCGCAAACCAAGGCGATCGTTCCGGTCCACCTGTATGGTCATCCGGCCGACATGAAGGCGATTCGCAAGCTGGCCGACGAGCACGGGCTCAAGGTGCTCGAAGACGCGGCGCCGGCGTTGGGCGCCGAGATCGAGGGACACAAAGTCGGCAGCTTCGGTGATCTCGCCTGCTTCAGTTTCCAAGGCGCGAAGATCATGACTTGCGGCGAGGGGGGAATGCTCGTCACCAGCGACGAATCGCTCTACGAGCGGGCGAGGTTTCTCAACGACCATGGCCGCGACCCGCATCGCCCATTCGTGATCTCCGAATTCGGCTACAAATACAAAATGTCGAATCTGCAGGCAGCCCTCGGGCTGGCGCAGCTCGAGCGGCTCGAGGAGATGATCGCCAAGCGGCGGCTGATTTTCCAGTGGTATCGGCGGCGGCTGAATGGCGTGGCAGATTTGGCGATGAATGTCGAACGCTACTGGGCCCGCAACATTTATTGGATGACATCGGTCGTGCTCGGCGATCGGTTTGCCGTGACGCGCGACGAAGTGATGGCCGGCCTGCGCGAGCGCGGGGTCGATTCCAGGCCGTTCTTTCCGCCGCTGAGCAGTTTTCCGCTGTTCGAGAGCCGCAAAACCGCGAATCCCGCCGCCTATCGCGTCGCCATGCGCGGCATCAATTTGCCGAGCGGGCACAACCTGACCGAGGTCGACGTCGACCGTGTTTGCAACAGCCTGCTGGAAGTGATCAACGAAACCCGCCGGCAAAAATTGCTTGCCGCCTAGCGGAAATCGCACGGATCGCGATCCGCTCATTCGCTCCCTGATATCCGATCGTCCCCCCGTCCGGAGCCACTTCGCATGGATGCCGAAGGCCAGCAATTCGTGCTCGAAACTATCCGCGATGCCAAAATCGCCGCTGCGCGAAGCGGTAATTGGTTCGCGATTTTTGACCGCGATGAATGCGTGGCCGGAATCGACCCTGTCACTTGGCAAGATGTCGACGATCCGGATGCAATCGAGCGGTTGGCCCGCTGGCGAGAATCGGCGCAGAATTCATTCCCCGCAGTTTTTCCGGTTACGCTTGAAGGAACGCGGCGCTGGCTGATCAAGCAGGTGCTGGAACTGCCCGACCGCCTGCTGTTTTGGGTGAAAAGCTCGGAAGGAGAAAAAATCGGCCACGCCGGCATTTATCGGATCGATTTCGACGAAGAAAACCTCGAATTAGACAACGTCGTACGCGGTGTGCCCCGTGTCATGCGTGGTGCCATGTATTCCAGCGTCCAGGCGATCTTGAGCTGGGCTTTCGACACGCTGCGGATGAAAGACATTTTCCTCCGCGTTTTCTCCGACAACACGCGAGCCATCCAGCTCTACGAACATTGCGGCTTTCGTGAAACGATGCGGATGCCGATGCGGCGCGTCGAAGAAAGCGGCGTCATCCGCTGGCTGGAAGCTGAAGGAAATTATCGCAAGCCGATCGATCGCTACTTCGTGACCATGCACCTTCCGCGAGCTGCCTGGCAAAGCGACTGCTCCGACGAATTGGCGGCCTGAATTATGTTCCCACCGATGAATGAGAGCGATGCCTTATCGAACTTCGGTTCTCGCCCCGCTACGGAGCGGAAGCTGGTAAGCATCATCATGCCGGTGCGCAATGAGGAGGGGAATCTGCCGCGGGCGTACGACGAAGTGACGGCGCTGATGGCCCCGCTGCCCTACGACTACGAAGTTTTGCTCATCGACAACGACAGCAGCGACCGCACCGGCGAACTCGCGGCCGAACTTTGCAATCGCGATGCTCGCTGGCGGTATATCAAGTTCAGCCGGAATTTCACGGTCGAAGCCTCTCTGGCAGCCGGATATCGGTTTGCGCGGGGTGATGCGGCGGTCGTGCTCTTCGGCGATCTGCAGGACCCACCGGCGCTGGTGGCCGAATTTCTGCGGAAATGGGAAGAGGGCAACGAAGTCGTCTACGGCGTGATCCGTCGCCGCGACGGCGACCCCCTGTGGAAAGCCTGGGCCGCGCGACTATTGTACCGCACGGTAAATTATTTGTCGGACGTGAAAATTCCGAACGATGCCACCGACTTCCGGCTTCTTTCGCGGCGGGCCATCGATGCCCTCAACCGGCTCGGCGAGCGAAATCGGTATATCCGCGGCTTCTCGCATTGGATCGGATTTCGCCAATGTCCGATCGTCTACGATCGCCGTCCGCGATTGGCGGGCAAGAGCAAGGCCCCGTTTTTCTACATGCTCAATCTTGCCGCCAACGCGATTACCTGCTTTTCAATCAAGCCATTGCAATTGTTTTCGTTGTTCGGATTTCTCACGCTCGGCGCGACCATCGTCGCGGGGCTTGTATATTTGGCAACCTATTGCTTCGGCGCGACGGTGCCGGGGCTCACGACGGTTTATTTGCTGCTGCTGGCGAATCTGGGCGTGATGCTCGTCGGCTTCGGGACGGTCGGTGAATACGTGGGGCGCATTTACGTCGAGACGAAGCAACGGCCGCTATTTCTGGTCGAACGAACGGTCAATTTCCCAGCCGCCGAGCAGGAGTCTGGCGTCGGCTTGCAGCAGCAACCCGTGCATGCGGAAAGACGGGCGGCTTGAGGCGGCATGGGTGGGCGACGCGCGAAACCGCCAGCGAGACGGTTTGTCGACCACGGATTTGGTGTCCTTATCGCGCGGAGAAAAAAGGGCGGATTCAACTTCATGACCCAGCGCTTCGACCCAATTCGACTCCGCCGCACGATCCTCGAGATGGCCTATGCCGGCTCGACGGTGCATATTCCCTGCGCAATGTCGATCGTCGAAATTCTCGCCGTGTTGTATCGGTCTTATTTACGCCTTGATCCGAACGATCCGGATTGCCCGGAGCGCGATTATCTCGTGCTGAGCAAAGGGCACGGCGTGATGGCGCAATACGCCTGCCTCCACGAGTTGGGCTGGCTCAGCGATGCGGATCGACAAGCCTATTTTCGCGACGCCACGCGGCTGAAAGGGCTTTCCGATGCCCATGTGCCGGGGCTCGAAGTGTCGTCCGGCTCGTTGGGGCACGGACTTTCGGTCGGAGTCGGCTTGGCGCTGGCCGCCAAGCGCCGCGGCACTTCGCAGCGCGTGTTTGCCGTCGTCGGCGACGGCGAGGCGAACGAAGGAGCCATCTGGGAAGCACTGATGTTCGCCGCGCATGCTCGGCTCGACAACCTGTTCGTCTTCATCGATGCCAATGGCCTGCAAGCGATGGGAACAACCGCCGAAGTGATGAACATGGGTTCGCTGGTCGAAAAACTAACCGCCTTCGGCCTCGAATCGCACGAAGTCGATGGCCACGATCACGCGGCCCTTGCCAACACGATCGACGAACTTCTGGCCAGCAAAGAGCCGCGGCCCAAGGGAATCGTGGCCCACACCGTGAAGGGCAAAGGCATTTCGTTCATGGAACACGACAACACATGGCATTACACCCGGCTGAACGCACAAACATTCGCGGCGGCGATGCGCGAGTTGGGGCCGGAAATTGCCGCCGCCTGAGGCGATGAATCGCGGCAGTCCACTGGCCAGGAAGACGCGCGAAACCGCAAGCGAGATGCGGGCCGCGTTGACGAGATGAACGTTTCCGAAAGCACAACCACCACTTGCAAGTTGTTCAATGCGCGACGCTTTTTCACGCTGTCTGGCACAAGCGGCTCAGGCCGATCCGCGGCTGTTGCTGCTCACCGGCGATCATGGCTACGCGCTGTTCGATGAGTTCCGCCGCGTTTGTCCGGATCAGTTTATCAACGCCGGCGTCGCGGAGCAAAACATGGTCGGCGTCGCGGCCGGCTTGGCCAAGGCCGGGTTCCGGCCCGTGGTGTATGGCCTGAGCGCATTCGTGCCGGTCCGAGTGCTCGAGCAAATCAAGCTCGACATTTGCTACGAGCAATTGCCGGTGGTGTTTATCGGCGACGGCGCGGGATTGGTGTATGGTCAGCTTGGCAGCAGCCACCAGAGCACCGAAGATATCGCGGCGTTGCGAGCGCTGCCCAACATGGCGATTCTCTCGCCGGCCGACGCCCATGAAATGACGACGTGCCTCAAATTGGCATTCGAAGGAATCGGGCCGGTCTACGTGCGAATGGGGAAGGCCGATTTGGGGGTCGTGCATGCACAGCCACCGCTGTTTGATTGGGGCCAGATCTATCCCGTCGCCGAAGGCAACGGCCCGTTGGCGTGGATCGCCACCGGTGCGATGGTGACGACCGCGCTCGCGGTGGCCGCTGATTGGCCGGGCAGCCCGGTGTGGAGCGTACCGTGCATCAAGCCGCTCGATGCCGAGCGGGTGGCGGCAATCTGCCGGCGGCATGAAGCGGTGATCGTGCTGGAAGAGCATTCGATTTACGGCGGCCTAGGATCGGCGGTGGCCGAAATCGCAGCTGCGGCGGCCCCCACCTGGATTTGCCGAATTGGTGTCGCCGATCGCTTTTCCGAGCGCTGCGGCAGCTACGCGTATCTGATGCGCGAACACGGCTTGGACGCCACGTCGGTGCGGCGGCAAGTGGAACAGTTCATGGCGCGAAACGGCCTGCATTCGAATCAGCTCGCTGAATCGCGTCGCGCTGCCTGATATTCGGCGGGACGCCGAACCCGTCGACAGTCGCTGCGATTGCGGCATGGACCGAGTTCCAGAGCAGTCCTGCGATCGAATTCTTTGCGGATTGGATTCGGATGGATGGAAAATGGCGGCGAACGCTGATCGTGGGCTTTGTGCTGGTGGCGACGCACGCCGCCAGCGCGCTGTACTACGCGCACCGTTATGCCAGCGGCGTCATTCGCACGCCCACACGCGCCATGACGCTCGATCTGACGTTCGACGAGTGGGCTGACGCAACAAACGGGGACGATTCGACCGTCTATCTCCGGGTCGCGGAACATGTAGCCAATAACAAGGGCCTCATCTGGCAAGTTCCGTCGTCCAAGCCCCCGCGATTCGAGCCATTTATTTTTTGGGGGCCCGGGGCTCCAGTCGTATTTGGCTGGTGGCTGAAATTCGTCGGCGGCCGAACGATGTTCACGTTCTTCATGTTTGCCGCGATTGCCCAATTGGCGGCGGGCGCTCTCACCGTCGCGACGACCGCCCAATGGACTTGCAGCACGGTCGCGCTTTCGCTCGTTGCGGTTTTCTCCGGTTTCTGCCCGCCATTGCAGGGCTGGTTTTACGGCGTGCATCTAACCTCGTCGGAAATCGTGGCGTTGCCGATGCTGGCATTGGTCTTCTTTTCCTTGAACAAGGCATTTCAGGCCTGGGCAGCCGGCGGCGGTTCCGGCGAGCCGCAGGACTCGAGCCCAAGCACTGGAATTGCCGCCGGCGGTCGGCGGTCGGAAGGGAGCTTAGGTAGGCACGCTCCCTATGCCGTCGCGGGTCGCACCGCCCGCTTGCGCGCAATTTGGCGGTGCATCGTGCCCGTTGGATTGAGTCGATCTGCATGGATGTGGTTCGGGCTCACGGGAATCCTGATCGGAGGCAGTTCGCTGGCTCGCGATTGTATCCGCGTGTTTGCCTGGTTCGTGGCAATCTTCGTTGTCAGCCGGGCAGCCGTCGGCGATCGACGGCGAATCAAGGCCGCGCTGGCCGTTGCGGTGTTGCTCGTGGCGGGTGAGTACGCGGTCCGCTACCCGGTACAGCTATGGAACAAGCATCGCGCGGGGCGCAGCACGATCTGCCAGACCAGCGACGGCTGCATTTGGCGCTACGGCATTTGGGCCGAGCACGACCAATTCGATTGGTATGAGTCGGTCGGTCTCGGATTCGGCGACTATCTGGACCCTGAGGCGGGCCGGCGAGTGCGCGCCTATTTCGACGCTGGGCAACCTTGGCCGGCACTTTATTCATTCGAGCAATTGCTGCAGGCCGTCGCCAAACGACCAATCGCCGCTGTCGCGTTCAAAGTCAGTCGCTTGCCGATGCTGTGGTTGGATACCGACATGTGGCCACGCTCGGAAGTGTGCCTGCAATCGCTGTGGTGCGTGGCAATTTACATGATGCTTGCGATTTTCGTGGCCATGCAAGTTCGCCGTCGGCGACGAATTCCCGAAATCCTCTATCTATATCTAACCCTGGTTGTTTGCGCTTCGCCGCTGATCCATTTCGAATTTCGGTACACGTTCCCCGTTTGGAACACGCTGGTGCTCGTCCCGGGCTTGCTTGTTGCATCGCTCAGCCGGGATGGTTTACCGCATTCACGCGGTAATCGACGGTCAATCGAATCAACGACACCGGAAGCCAATACGCCGTCTGGGATAACGCTGGCGGCCTGACGGCAATCACAATTTCGGCGAATTGGCCGAGGACGCGAATAATGCAATTTCCGAATCTTCGTCCGGCGACAGGAGCATTGCTGGCAGACCGGCGGCGGTGGCTCGTCGTGGCGGCGGTGCTACTGTCGACGCACGCATGCACCGCCTGGTATTACGCCGCGCGGTACGTTCATCGCCAATTCATTATCAATGGAACGGCGATGACATTGGATATGACGCCCACGGAATGGGCCCGCCACCTTGGCAATATGGATGCGGCCGCGTACTTGAAAGTCGCGGAGAATTTTTCTGCCGGTCGGGGTGTAACGATTCCAGTAATCGAAAACGGTTCGAGGTGCGACAAAACGTTTTTCTACTGGGGGCCAGGGGCCCCGGTTGTATTCGGCACGTGGATGAAGCTTTTCGGCCGTTACACGATGTGGCCAATATTTTGGTTTGCCGTCGCGGCCCAACTGCTGTTCGGCGTCGTTTCGGTTGCCATGGCTTCGCTTTGGACGCGAAAACCGCTGGCATTGGCGATAGTCGCCGTTTGCTCGGGGTTTTGCCCTCCGCTGCAACAATGGTTCTACGGCATCGGCCTGACCTCTTCCGAGATTGTCGCCCTGGTACCGCTGTCGGTGGGCATGTTCCTGTTGGCAAACGGGCTTCGGATGCTCCGAAGGGCCAACGACAAGTCTTGGAGAAATGGGTTGAATTGGCGTGTGGCGGCTTGGTTCGCGGGGGCCGGCACTGTGATAGGCCTGTTTTCGTTGATCCGCGACGCCGGCGTCGTGCTAGCGACGTTCACCGCAATCTTCGTGTTCGGTCGAGCGCTTTTGATGGATCGACCACGCTTGACCGGCGCGGCTGTCGCCGGAGGATTGCTGATTGCCTGCACACTTGCCGTGCGGTTTCCTGTCGAATGCTGGAACAAACACCGCATCGGCGCCAAAGTCGTGTCGACCAGCAGCGCCGGAGCTGTTTGGCGATATGGATTGTGGCTCCCCGAAAATGCTTGTGCTTGGTATCCGGACTGCGGAATCGGCTTCGGCCACTATCTTGATCCCGACGCTGCGAAACGCGTTGAACAATACTTCGCCGACAACCGGCCGCATCCGCAGCTTTACTCTTTCGGACAACTACTGCAAGCGATCTGGAAACGGCCCGTCGACGCTTTCGTCTATCGCATCGTTCGAGCGCCGCTGCTTTGGCTCGACATTTATGATGGATTCTCGGTTCAGGAGTGTGGCCCAATCGCTGACTGGTGCATGGCATTCTATGCAATGTTCGCAGGATTCTGCGTCGTGCAGTATCGAAAGCGCCGCGAGATCCCAGAAGTGACTTATCTTTTCGGACTGCTGCTCGTTTGCGCATTTCCATTTATCCATTGCGAATTCCGCTATTCATTTCCGGTATGGAACACCTTGATTCTCGTTCCCGGATTACTAGTCGCGACACTTACGCGAAACGGCTGGCTGTCCGCGCAATCTGTCCCATCGGCATCCCGGTCGAAGCAACCCATCCTGCCGGAATCGCTCGATCGACCACAGGCCGCTTGAAATCAAGATTCGACGCCCGCCGCGAATCCCGCGGCGGCCCTGGCCGCCCGATGAAATCGCGGCCGCGTCGACCGTAATGCGAAAACTTGCGCATAGGAAGAATCCCGATGAGCACGGAAGTTGAACGGATCGAAACGCGACCAATAGCATTCCAGTGGCGGCTTACCCCACTGGGCGATCGGTTGCGTCGGCTCGCCACGTTCTGCGTGCGTCCGACTACGCTTCTGGCCGTCTTGCTCGTGGCGCATTTCGGTTCGCGGCTTGCGCTGCATCGGGCCTCGCCGTTGTCGGGCTCGCACAACTACGATCGGGCTTACGGCGTAAGCATGTCGTTGATGGCCGGGCGCGGTTTCAACGACATCGTTGTTGACGATTCTCCAGCGTCGCAGCCGCTGGAAGACTTTTTCGAACTGAAGCGGACGCGAATCAGCCGCGACGAGTTTGACGCTTACCTCTCGTCCCACCCGAATTCCGATCGCGATCCGTATTACAAGCGGCTATTAGGGTTGGCCACGATCCGGGTTTTGGATGTCCGGCTGACCTCGATTCTATGGCAAATCTTCGGCATCGACCGTCGAGTGCTCGCGACGTTTTATACGTTGTTCAGCGTGCTGACTTGCGGCTGCGTGTTCTTGATCGCGCGCCGACTTACGGCGAGCGGCTGGGCCGGACTTGCGGCTGCGTTGCTGCTGACGATCTCGCCCATTGAAGGATTTTTGAATACCTGGTCGTGGCGCGATTCCAGCCCGATGTGGTTTACCGCGGCGTCCTTTGCCTGGTTTATGTGCGGCGTCGAACGGTGGCAGCGGTCGGCGGTCAACTTTGCCGCGTATTTATTGCTCGGCGTGTTAGTGGTGGCAGGGATCGGATGGCGGGTCGATGCGCTGCTGCTGGCCCCTTTTCTGGCCGCCTGCGTTGTTGCCCGCCTGATTGCCGCGCGCAAGGGCTGGCGATACTCTCTCGCCGCGCTTGGCTGCTTTGCAGTGGGAGCGATCGCCACGCGTGCGACGATCCGCGCGCTCGGAGCAACGGAATCGCAAACACCGAATATCGGCTTTCATATGGCGTTTTACGCCGATTTCCCGCGATCCAAGTTGCTCGGGATCGAAAATAGCTTCGAAGTGATGTTCAGCGACATGCAAACGTTGGACTACGCCCGGCAGATTTATCAGGCCGACCATCCCGGCGGCGAACCGCTGAAATATCTGTCGCCGGAGTACTGCGATCTTTGCCGCAGAATGCTGTTGGAGGAGATGAACTACAACGCATTCCGGTGGACCTATCGCTTTCCGAAATTCTATTGGCAATCGCTCGCAGGGCTCGATTCGCAATCGATGATCGGCGAGATCGGCTCGCAGCAGATTCAGAAAGACCTGCGCCCGCCACTCCGGCAATACTTCCGCTGCGGCGATCGGCTCGCTCATGGAATGCCCGTGCTGTTTCTAATCGGCGCGTTGGCAACGATCTGCGCGGGCCGGCAAAAAATGGCGGCGACGCTCTTGGCGCTTTTCAGCGTTTACTATGCGGGCGTCATGTTTCTCGTCTTGCCGGATCAAAAGCATCTTGGCGTGATGTTGGTTCCGCTATACGCATTTGCCGGCGCGGGAATATTTGCGGTCGGGCGAATGTTCGCGCGCAGCACGTGGCAGAGCTTCGACTGGGCGAAATGGCGCCTGCAAACTCGCCGCGTTGCCACGGTCGTCGCGCTTGCCGCCGCGGTTTGGGGGATCGCTTGTCTGTGGGCACGCGGCCATAGCGTGGCTCGCCGAGCGGAACTACTGCAGGAAGTGCAGCATCGGCTTGGATCGGGTAGTGATGCTCCGGAAACGCTTCGCGGCGACCGGCATTTCGCGGTTACGATTCGGCCCGATAGTGCTGCCGATGCGGCCGGTTATCTACTGAAAATCTCCGCCGGCGCACACCCTGGAACGCTCACTTGCCGGCAATTCTATTTTCCCCGCGATTGGGCCCATCTGTGGGGGCGAGAACTGATCACGCGCCACAAACTGTGCCCCAACCGCGAGCAATCGTTTTTTGTGGGTTGCCTGCAGGGCTCGCGGCTTGGAGATCCATGTCCGCACGAGTGCGCGGTTGCCATCGACGGGGATGCCAAAATTCTCAGCAGCACGCGGGTTGCCATGAGCGATTGGGATCATCCGCAATTCTGCACGCTGTTCTACGACGGCCAAAACTCGCCCGGCAGTCCGGTCGTAGGCGCCAACGCGTCGGATTGGCTATATGTTGCTTGCCGCCCGTTCGCGGATCAATCGCCCGATAGGGTCTTCATGAATCGAAGCGGAATGACCGACATCATGGCGCCGGTACCCGCGCCGCATTCGGCCGGCCGTTCGCTCACACACATGATCGGCCGATTCGCGGACACGGGCACCTGGAAGGTCGCCATGAGCGACGGTTGGCGGTTCAGCTTCGCCGAGATGAATTATTGGTCGCCGGCCAAGAATTGGTTGCAACTCGAAACCGGCGATTTCAACGGCGACGGCATGACTGATCTTGTCGCTCAGGCTCCCGACGGCCAATGGTGGCTCGCGCTGGCCAACGGCGGCTACCATGCATTTTCCTCAACCGATTCGCTGCCGCGAGATGGGCGCTACGATTTTGTCGGCGTCGGCGATTTCAATGGCGACGGGCTCGACGACTTGATCCTCCGCTCCCGCGACGGCCATTGGACGCTCGCGCTTTCCACCGGCGACGGCTTTCGTTGCCGGCCGATCGATTCGCTGCCGGCCGCGGCAAAGCAAAACTCACTCGTCGGCGACGCTCGGGGACTGGCTCATTTTCCGATGCCCGGTGAGGAAAATGTGCCCGTCCCCTTCGCCACGGCGATGCCCGGTGAGGAAAGCGCGCCTGTCCCCTTCGCTACGGTGGCAAAAGAGAACTTGCTCATCGGCGACTTTCTCGGCAATGGACGAAAGCAACTC
>DATAWG010000120.1 GCA_036267355.1 Pirellulales bacterium
CATGCGTTGGGGCGTCGACGGCGCCGACGCGGTGTGCCACCTTCGCGCCCTGTGGCTCAGCGAAGATAGCCAATGGGAATCCTTCTGGCGGGACCACCCAAACTAAGGGCCAAGTTTACCCACAAACCTGACGCTCACACAGCGGCCGCGGAAAGCCGGTCCCGATGCAACGGGGCCGGCTTTTTTTGTTGCGCGGTGGGTGGGACGGAAAGCGGTTGTCAGTGACAACCGCAAGGGCACCAAAACCCACCGAACCGCACCAAAACGCCGATCGTAGGAATGGAGGAAACGCCTTGTTTTCTCGGATGATTCGGTTTATCGGTACTTTCGAGAATGGACTGTTTTCGATTAAAAGTCCGTTGCTCTACCAACTGAGCTACAGCCTCGAAACGGGTTGTTCTATCCTGTCTTATTAACGACTCCAAGTGGGCAGCGGCAACCGGTTAACGCCCGGCCGCCTTTCCGCACCCGCAAAGGCTGGTAGCGATGACGCCCGCGACGACCCAAGTTACCAGAAAGATGACCACCCGCAAGCCGTCTAAGTCTCGCCCTGATTTTCCGCTCTATGCTAACGCCGCGACGCGGTGGGCCAAGAATATCCGCGGCCGGATTCACTGCTTCGGCCCGTGGGACATGATCTGGATCAGCGGCCCTGCTCGAAGCGATCCGGCAGATCGCCTCCGCTTGAGAATTCGATGCCCTTCCCTGCGCTTGCGGCGGCAAGGATAATAGCCGCTCAGTCGGCACACGCGGCGCTACGTCAATCCTCGGAATCGATCAAAGGGATCCTACCAATGTGCAATGCTGCCGTATCAACCAGCTCGCTCCTTCTTGCCTGCGGAGCCATTCTCTGCGGCGCGGCACTATCGTTTGCCGCCAGCGCCGCCCCGGCGGAATTTCCCGATGCCGATCAACTGCCGTCAGTCAAGCAATTGCCCGATCCACTCGTGATGTTCGATGGCACGCCTGTTACGTCGAAGCAGCAATGGCTGGCGGAGCGAAAGCCCGAATTGAAACGACTCTTTCAACATTACATGTATGGCAACTTGCCGCCGGCGCCGAAAATCACTGCGACCGTCGATCAGGCCGACCGCGAATTGCTTGGCGGCAAAGCGATCATGAAACAAGTGACAATCGCCTTCGGACCCCCCGGATGCCCGAAGCTGCATTTGCTCGTCGTTTCGCCAAGGACGGAGCGCGGCCATGGCGCGGCGCCGGCAGTTTTTCTCGGCTTGAATTTCACCGGAAACCATACGGTGCTCTCCGACCCGCGGATCGAACTGCCGACGGTGTGGATGCCCGACGGCCCGGGCGTCGAACATCACAAGGCCACGGCCGCCGGCCGCGGCACGGCAGCCGACAAATGGCAGGTCGAAAGCATTCTCGATCGCGGCTACGCACTGGCCACGTTCTACTACGGCGACATCGCGCCCGACAAACCGGGCCTCAATGAAGGCGTTTTTCCGTTCTTCCGCCCGGCAGGCCAAACCACTGCGGGGCCGAGCGATTGGGCTTCGGTCGCGGCTTGGGCCTGGGGCGCCCAGCGGGCCGTCGATTATCTTGTCGCCGATTCCGACGTCGATGGCAAGCGGATCGTCGTGTTCGGCCATTCGCGCTTGGGCAAGGCCGCGCTGTTGGCAGGGGCGTTCGACGATCGCATCGCGGCCGTGATTGCCCATCAAGCCGGCTGCGGCGGCTCGGCCCCCAGCCGCGGTCATAATCCAAAAAGCGAACCGGTGACGCGGATCAACACCGTGTTTCCACATTGGTTCGATGGCGTGTTCAAAACGTTCAACGGCCGGGAAGACCGATTGCCATTCGATCAGAATTGCCTCGTTGGACTGTGCGCGCCGCGGCCGGTGCTTTTCGGATGCGGCACGCTCGACGAATGGGCCGATCCACCGGGGCAACTGGAAGTTCTCAAGGGGGCGAACTCCGTCTACCGGCTGTTCGGCGTCGACGGAATTGCGGCCGACGCGACGGCCGAAAATGACAAGATCATCGGCAACCGGCTGTGCTATTTCATTCGCGAATCGCCGCACACCGTGAACAAAGAATATTGGGACGCGTTCATGAACTTTGCCGACCGAGCGCTGCCGCCGGCGAAGTGAAAGACGCCCGCGGGCCGCGGCCGCGCAGCGGTCGCCAGGAATCGACACACCAGCCCGAAGCGTCGGGCGAAGGACGGCCCTGCCAAAACGCCCCGGGTCCTTGCTATTCGCCCTCTTACGCCCGGCCGCCATTGATCGTAATCATCTGACCGGTGATGAACGTGGCGGCATGCGACACAAGAAACCTCGCGACCGCCGCGACGTCCTCCGGCGTGCCCCAACGTTTCAGCAGGGATTCACCGGCGGCCCGCTGTTGCCAGGCGTCGCTGGCTTGCTCGCCCCAGGCCGTCTTGATCCATCCGGGAGCAAGGCAATTCACCCGGACCGCCGGCGCGAGCGAACGGGCCAGGCTGCGCGAAAACGCCGCGATCGCGCCCTTCGTGGCCGCGAAAATTTCGCCGCTATCGCCGGCCATCCCGCATTCGACTTGGTCCCAACTCATATTGAGGATCACGCCGCCGGCTTGCATCCGAGCTCCGGCGGCCCGCGACAATCGAATCGTCGCCAGGACGTCGACCTGCCACAGCGTTTGCAGCTTTTGCTCGAAGCTCCATGAGGCGGCCGGCCCAGTGAGCGTGTCGGCCCCGGCGTTGTTGATCCAAATATCGATCTTCCGTCGCCAGTGAAAAGCCTGCTCGACCAATGCGTCTTGCTCGGCGGGTTCTGCTAAGTCCGTTGTAACGCTCTTTGTTTCGCGTCCGAGCCGATGGATTTCGGCTTCGACTGCGGCAAGGCCTTCACGGTTTTGCCTGGCATGGATCAGGCAATCGGCCCCGGCGGCGGCCAGTTGCAGCGCGATTGCCCGGCCGATTCCGCTCGACGCACCGGTGACGACGGCACTTTGGCCCGCGAGTTCGCTCACTTGATCCGTTCCACTTTCGGCGATTGCGCCGCGTCGATTTCCTTTTGAACTTTCGCCCGATCGAAGTTTTTTAGATAGGAAACAATTCCTGTGTAAATCGAGTGGAAGCCATATTTATGAAGTTCTGCGAGCGTGGCGTCGATCGATTGGTTCTGTTCCAGCATGCGATACGCGCCGATCATCATGCCCGTGCGATCCGATCCGTAAGCGCAATGGACAAACACGGGCTGATTTTTGGGATCGCGCACGACTTTGAGAAATTCGACGACTTCCGCTTCTTCCATTTTCCACGGATTGCACGGAATTTCGACATACTGCATACCCGTTCCCGCAAGCAGCGCACGATCGCTGTGCTCGGCCCGCAGATTGACGATCGTTTTCACGCCGCGCTGCTTGAGCGTGGCGAAACCTTTCGCCGACGGCTGCGCTCCGCGGCTAACTGAATCGGAAACTTGCTCGAAGTTCTTGAGCCCCGGGAGATTGTTCCGCGGCTCGGCGACCGCCGCCGCGGCTGGCCCTGCCGGTTTGGGCGCCACATCGGCAGTCTTCGCCGCGGCCGGTGCTGCCGCGGACGGTTCTTGTGCCGCGGCCGGCGACGCCGTGAAAATCGTCGAGAGCAACACCAAGCCAGTCGCAGCCACCAATGAAGCGATTTGCGCTCTGAGTTGGAACCAGCGGGGTTTCGGCATTTCGGACATTCCGGCATTCTAGCCGTGCGCGGCCGTCGTTGCATGGCGAACTTACGAACAGTCTGGGCTCGGGCGAAAAATAACTTCTCCACAGATCTCTCTCCCCTTGCAAGAGAGGGCAGGCTGAGGGTTTCGAAAAGCGGAAGTTGTTTTTCGGCCGCGCCTCGATTACACGCCGTGGATGCATGGCAATGGCCAGGGAACGTCCGACGGCACGATGCAATTGCCGGCCGCTGGGCTTCTTGGCGATAATCGTGCAATGCACGCAGCCGCATCGCGTAGCAAATCCGCACGAATTCGGCGACGGCTCGGCCGGCATTTGGCCGCGGTGCGATTCGATGACTTGGAATGGAATCAAATTACCAAGAATCACGTAGAGCGCATCCCATCACGGCATTCCGTTATTAGCTGGCCATCGTTATTGCTCGATGGGGCGGTCGCGCCGATGTGGTTAATCGCCACATGGATCGTCTGTGGATCGTCTTTAGCCGCACCCAGCGCCAATGCCAACGAGGGTGGCAATGGTCGCTTGCCACTCGGTTCGCTGCGATGCTGCTGACCGCCCTGACTTGTGGGGCGTTGAGAATGGATTCGTCGAACTTCCTTTGGCAGTTGCCACCGATCGATGCGAATGGCCCGTAGGCCATAGCGTGCGGCGCGGCACATTTGCTAAGCGCCGCGCAGAAATGACCCCGACGGGACTCGAACCCGTGTTACCGGCGTGAAAGGCCGGTGTCCTAGACCGCTAGACGACGGGGCCGATTTTTGGCGCGATCACGCCAGGCGCGGCCGATGTGCGACGGGCCGCTTCCATCCACGGCGCCGCGCAAACCAAGAACATACACGGCAAGCCGATTGTAGACTAGGGGTGCCGCACCAGTCAGAAAAACGATCCGGCACGATTGCCGGCGCCAATCACCGAGGACGGAGTGCGCCGCAACCAAGAAAGATAGAGGCTCACCCGAAAAAATGACTTCCATTTTCCAGCCCACTCACCCTGCCTCTCCCGTAAAGGGAGAGGAGGTTGTGGAGAAGTCATTTTTCCGCCACCCCTTTAGCCGAGACCATCCTTGTCGCTCGCCGGCTGGCCTTCTGCGGCTTGCGTTCCTTCCGCTCCCGCGGCTTCCTCGCTCGTGGAATTCCGACGAATCGCGTCGTACACCTCTCGGCGATGGACGGGCACCTCTTTGGGCGCGTCGACGCCGAGCCGCACCTTATCTCCGCGAATCTCCACCACGACGATCGTAATGTCGTTGTTGATGACAATACTCTCGTTCTTTTTCCGCGACAAAACGAGCATTCGTGTATCCCTTCTTTCGCCCTTGCCCAACGCGCGTCAACCGAGGCCGCCTTTTCACCGCCAAAACGTTCGGCGGATTCTCCCGGGCCGAGCCTTCTGTTCGGGCGACTGTGGCTTGAACAGGTGCCCTTTCTAAGGTTGCGCGCAGGCTTTTTCCTTCAATTCACTCTACGTGCAAGCAGGGTAGAGTCAAGCAAATGTCGGCCCGTTATTGAATAATTCTCCCCTCATTAGTTGCTTTTGGCATGAGATTAGTCACTACTAACTTCCGTTTTGTCGCAAAAACGCCGTTTATGGCCGGACGTTGATGATGTTGGCATGTTTTGTAAAACATTACAGGAACAGTGATTGCGACTCGTTGTGGAGCTCCGCAAGGCCGCCGCAATCGAAAATCTTCCCATGGTTTGGTGCGTCGCTTGGCAGGAAGTCGGTCCCGGGCAAAAAACAGCGGATTTTGAGCCGCACATGGGTCAATAAATGCTGGAAAGCCGATGAAATGGGAATCCCAGCCGCCCCTTGATGAACAAAATCATCTGCGTACGAATTCACCATACAGCAACTGAATTCACGAGCGCTTTCTCTCTTGTTTACGGCGCCCGCGGGCACGGTGAATCGCTTGTCAAAGAAAATCGAGCCATCTCGCGTGTGCCACCGGCCAGCTTTGCGGGCCAGTGTGAGCGCGGCGACCGGATCATTTCGCAAAGGTTCGCGGCCATCGGGTTCGGTGTTGGCGGGTCGGCCTTGCTTGTGACTCTTTGAACCAAACCGTATTCCGCGCGGTTCGACAAGCATTCGATTGCCATGGGCGCCCGAGCCGACATTACGATCAGACGCCGCACGACGTTTGCGACGCTACGCTTGCGGACACCGGCGCTCCGCCTATAATTCGGTTTGATGGGGAGTTCTTCCGGTCGCTTTTCGGAGTGGAGCGAATGGGACGCTGGTTCCGCGATATTTGGGATGCCGTTTCGACCGTTGTCTGCGGCATGTGGGTGACGATGCGCTATTGGCTCAAAACGTATGAGCCGAATCGCCGCACGTTCACCGAGCATTTCGAATATCCCGAGTTGCCGGTTCCGGTTGCGGCCCGCTACCGCGGATTCCATCGCTTCGACCTGACCACGTGCATCGCATGCGACCAGTGTGCGAAGGCCTGCCCGGTCGATTGCATCTACATCGGCAAGGAACGCGTGACGGCCGGTAAGGGGTTCCGGATCACAGGCTTTACGATCGATTATTCGAAGTGCATGTTTTGTGCTTTGTGCGTCGAGCCGTGCCCGGTCGATTGCATTTTCATGGGCGCGACGCACGACCTAAGCTGTTATAGCCGAGACGGCTGCCTCGTCGATTTTGCACGTCTGCCTGTCGAAGTCGCCTGGGGGCGATCGACCTTGAATCCCACGGCCGTGGCCGATTCGAAAGTGATTGCCGAGGTGGTGCATGGTGGACCGAATCAGGGATAGGCTGTGAGGCTTGAGACTGTGAGGCTTTGAGGTACGAAGGCAACGCGCTCGGGGTCTGGTACATTTTTCGTCCCAAGTTTGAGGAAAATGGCTACCCAGCGCCAGGCCGAAGAACGAGACCCCTTCGAACCGCTTGACGACCGTGAACCGCCGAAAACGCATCGGCCGGAAAGACATCGACATCCTATGAGCGACGATCGCGCCGAACCGCGTAAGCTGTTTACCGTAGCGCAAGTCAACGCCATGCTGCCACTAGTGCGAGCGATCGTTGCAGATTTGATCGCCCTGACGCGGGAGGTGATCGAGCGCCGCGAGCGATTGGCGCATCTTTTTCACGACCGCGACGTCGACGATCCCGACGCGGCGCCGGATGATCCCTATCGCGCGGAGCTTGTGCAGGTCGAGCAGCAGATGCAGCGCGACGGGCTGCGGTTGCGGGAACTGGTCGACGAGCTGCGCCAGTTGGGGGCCGAACCGAAAGACGGGCTGACGGGCCTGGTCGATTTCCCGACCATGATGGAGGGTCGCACGGTGTGCCTGTGCTGGAAGCTCGACGAACCGGAAGTGCTTTTTTGGCACGAATGGGACGCCGGTTTCGCCGGCCGCCAACCGCTGCTTCAGGCGCAGAAGATCAGCGTTTAAGCTGAGCCCGGGGGAAGCGCCGGTCTCTGGTTGCAAAAACGGTGTCGCATGGATTCGTGCGTTCGCATGGCTTTGCAGCTTGCGATTGCCGTTGCCGCAATCGCTGCCGCATCATTCCTGAACGCGGCGGATCATGCGAGCCATGACAGGAATCCGCCCGACGCACCGGTCGCCGGCGAAGTTCCGCGACTGCCGGATTGGATGCAGACGCGTTTCACGCGGCATCTGGCCAATTCGGCCTTCGCGAGGATGCGACAGTCGTATCTTGCTCGCGACGACGAGATCGCAGCCGCAGACGGCCAGTGGCTGATGTTGTTGGACCCTGAAAAGGCCGAGGAATTACCCCAGGCCGAAGCGATCATCGCCGAATTGAATCGTCGGAAGAGCAACGGCACGTTCGGCAAGAAGCCGGCGAAAAAAATTCCCGCAGGGTTCGATTCGTGGCCGATGGCGCAACGAATCTCTTTCTTGATCGAATCGCTCGACGAGATTAGCGACCGCGATCATCGGATCGCTCTCGGCCGCTAGCTCGATTCCAAGCGCTGCCCGCGGCCGGCCGTTGAAGTCCGACGGGAAAGCTGCCAAGTTGCAAAAGGTGTTGATTATTCAGGCTGAAATCGGTCCGGACAGCAAAACCGTTTATGGCATCGTCGGGTGCCATTTCATGCGGGCGGCCAATGCGGACGAATTAACCGACATTCGGCCGATCGAAGCGGCACGGCATTGAGCCGGCAACCCGGTGCCGATCTGTTCCCCCAAGAGCTACGGCACGGGGAGCATGCCTGCTACATTGGCAGCATGTCGCAACTTTCTGACAATCTGGCTCGCATCCGTGATTCGATCGCCGCGGCGGCCGAACGCAGCGGACGAACTCCGGATTCCATCACGCTGGTCGGCGTGACTAAATCAGTGGGAGCAGAAACTGCGCGGGAACTGGTTGAAGCGGGCTGTTTAGATCTCGGCGAGGGGCGGCCCCAAGAGTTGTGGAGCAAGCAAGCGGCACTCGCCGATCTGCCGGTTCGCTGGCATTTGATCGGCCATCTGCAGCGCAACAAAGTCGAGCGCACGCTGCCGCTGGTATCGCTGATCCACTCGGTCGATAGCCTGCGGCTATTGCGAGCGATCGATGCCGCTGCGGAAGCGATCGAGCGAGCCGTGCCTGTGTTGCTCGAGGTAAACGTTTCAGGCGATGCAGCCAAGCATGGCTTTTCAATCGAGGTGACGCCCGAGCGGTTCGACGAAGCGCAGTTGTGCAAGCGCGTGGAAATCCGCGGCTTGATGGCAATGGCCGGCCTCGACGACGACGTGACTCGCGCAGGCCGCGATTTCAGGTGTTTGCACGAATTGCGCGAGCAATTGCGCGCAAGGCCCGGCGGCTCGGTTCTCGACGAACTTTCCATGGGCATGAGCGGCGACTTTGAAGCAGCCATCGAAGAAGGCGCAACGATCGTTCGCATTGGCACAGCGCTCTTTGAAGGGATCACGAAGTGAATCGCTCCTACGCGGCTTTATGGTGGCGCGTGCCGCTGGCAAGCGCAGTCTGCCAGTGGAAAGATCAACACGGTAACCAACGGCCTCAAACCGTTGCGAATTGATCCGCTCGTGGCGCTCACACTGGCCGACTTCGCTGGCCAGTGGCACACGCGCTAGACGCGCTAGATCGCTTCGCTGGCAAGCGCGCCGTTGCAGCAATGGAATGCCGGGCTGGGGTTGTGCTGCAAAGCGGTATGAATCGGGATTGCCAAGCCGAGTTCGTCCAACACGGCTTGGGCCGCTGCCGCCGCAAGCCGCGGATGATTGCACTGGCGGCTCAGATGTAGCTGCACGATCTGCCGCGGCCGGCGATCGGAATTGTTCACCAGCGTTTGCCTCAACAAATCCGCAGCCTGCACGTTCGACAAATGCCCCTCATCGCCAAGCACGCGGGCGATCAGCATCGGATGCCGCCCGCTGGTGCGTTGCATCGCCACGTCGTGATTGAACTCGATCGCCAACAGATCGACGCCGGAAAGTGCTTCGGCAAGTCGCTCGTCCCAACAACCCAAATCGGCGGCATAGCCGAGCGACCAGCCCGGGCCGAAGAGGTCGGCATGGGCGGTGACGCGGAACCCGAATGTCGCCCCGCTATCGTGCCGCACCGGCAGTGGCAGGCACGAGATCGCGCCGGCAAACAGCAATTCCTCTCCGTCGCGGTAGCTCCGCAGCAGCCGCGCACCGACCAGGGCTGGAAACAGTCCCGGCGGGCAGTTTTCTTCGAGCACCGTGCGATGCTCGTCGTGGCAATAGAGCGGGATCCGCTTCGCCAGAAGGACACCCAGCGTGCGCGTGTTCCAATGGTCGCCGTGGATGTGGGTCAGCAGCACGGCATGAATATTTTGCCACGATCGACCCGACGTAATCAGCCGGCTGGCCAACTGCCGCGGCCCGAGGCCGATGTCGACGAGCAGTCCGAATCCATCGATCTCCAGCAGGCTTGCATTGCCCGAACTGCCGCTGGCCAACACCGTAAAACGCGGAAACATCCGTAGTCCCTGATTGCTCCGATTTCGGACATCCGTGCCCCGAGCACCGATCGCTCGAACACCGCCGCACGCGCCGCTGGAGATTATCGTGTCGCAACACGCCGCCGCCGTCAACCCCCGGGACCCGGGTGCCGCTGCTATTCATCGGTAAGCGGCGAAGATAGACTTGGCGAGTCAGGTTCCCGATTCCCGCCCGATCCTCGAAAGGCGCCGCAATGAATATCTGCCAGATCACTTGTTGCCAATTTTTGTCTGCGTTGTTGATCGGCGTCGCCGCGGCGAACGCGCTAGCGGACGACGTCATAGACGCTCCGACGAGTGAAAGTGCTGCCAAGGACACGCGCTGCTACGAGCTGCGTGTTTACCATGCGGGCGAAGGAAAGCTCGACGCGCTCAACACTCGTTTTCGCGACCATACCTGCAAGTTGTTCGAAAAGCACGGCATCACGAACATCGGCTATTGGATGCCGCTCGATAAATCAGAGCAAAAGCTGTATTACATCGTTGCCTATCCGAGCCGGGCAGCGCGCGAAGCGAGCTGGAAGGCGTTTTTCGCCGATCCGGAATGGAAGGCCGTTTTTGCCGAATCAGAGAAGAACGGCAAATTGGTCAGGCAGGTCGATTCGACTTTCATGCACGCAACCGATTTTTCGCCCGCGATCATGCCCGGCAAAGCCAGCGAACCGCGCCTGTTCGAATTGCGAACCTACACGACCACGCCCGGAAACCTGCCGAATTTGTTCGCTCGCTTTCGCGACCACACGATGGCGATCTTCGCGAAGCATGGCATGACGAACTTCGCCTATTGGGCGCTCGACGCCGATCAAAAAGGCGCCGGCGACACATTGGTTTACATGCTCGCCCACCCGTCGAAAGAAGCCCGCGATGCAAGCTTCGAGGCGTTCCGCAAAGACCCGGATTGGGTCGCCGCGAAAGCCGCATCGGAAAAGAACGGCTCGCTGACAGTGCCCGACGGTGTGAAATCAGTGCTCTTGAAGCCGGCCGATTATTCGCCGACGAAGTGAGTTAACGGCTTACACGAAAAAATCGCAGCGCTAGCAAGGGTGGTTTGCCGATGGGCTTATTCCCTTGCTAGCGCTGCGTGCTCGATGACGGCGTGCTCAGGAACGCAGCGGGCCACGATCCGCGTATTTCGTGGTTCTTCTGCTTCGTATCCGTGCTTATCCGTGTCATCCGTGGTTCGGCCGCGTTGTTATTTTCCGCTCAGGTCTTTGATTTCGATGTCTTTGAACTGGATGTCCATCACGAAGCCGGCGTGGAGTTGCAACGCGATGACACCGCTGGAGAGTGCCTTCGGGCTTTCGTCGATCAGTTCGGTCATGAGATGGCCGTTGATCGTGTAGGTGACGTGGTTTCCCTTGGCCACTAGGATGACGTCGTTCCAATCGCCGCGCTTGATCAGTTTTTGCAGTTCATCGCCCGATTCCGAGAGGGGCGAATTGTGGCGATGATTTTCGGCGTCCCAGACGGTTTTTTGGCCGCGGTTGCTCATAGTGCCGCGGCCGCCAGCCACGCCCGCTTCGTCGTAGATCGAGCCGTCGTAGCCGGTGCCGGCATCGCAATCGGCCTGATAACCGCCGACGCGGCTCGTCTTGGGATCGATCACTTTGGAGCGGAATTGCAGGCCCGAGTTGCCCCCCGGCGTGGCGAACTTGTATTTGTAGTGAAGTTCGAAATCGGAGAACTTGTCTTTGTAGATCAAGAACGTTTGCGGGGCGGCATGTTGCTTGTCTTCGGCGCCGCTGATCGCGCCATCCTTGACCGACCAAAACCCTTTCAAACCGCTCCAACCGGTGAGGTCTTTTCCGTTGAACAGCGACGTGAAGCCCTCGTTGGCCTTCGGCGCCTCGGCTACGGCAGATCGGCTCGCGGCAAATTGCGAACCGGCGGCCAGCAGCGTGGCAAAGGCAACGAGAGCGGAAAACTTTGCAGTTGATTTCATGGCGGGAACTCCTGGGGGCGGGATGACGGGCGGGAAGGCGTATCAACAACCGCTGCCGAACGCGTCGGCCACGGTCGATTGATTGTGGTCAGCCAACGTGCCGCTTGCAAGCAGTCGGGCAAATAAACCGCCTAATCCACAGCCTTTCCCGTCGCACACGGGGCGTCGAAGTTCGGTTAAATCTTTCCGATGTTGCCGTGCGATATATGTAGGGAATCTCATCTGAACAAGGATGGTCGGTCCGCCGGGCTTGCATGCTGAGCGAGGCCGCCGCGAATCGTATCCGTCTCACGCAAACAGCGTGCATCGCCGCGACACACGAAAGAGGTGTTTCATGGCTACCGGTACACTGCACATGCCGGCCCGCCCATTGACTTGGCGCTATGCCAAAAAGGCCGCCAAGCGGATCATCCCGTTGTCGCTGGGCCTGTATTTCATCCCGAAAATCGTCGGCATTTATCTTTGCTTTGGGCTGGTCGACGTGCTGCGCAATCGGCCGTTTCGCATTTCGACGCTCGATCGCTATTTCTTCGGCAACGGCATTTTCACCTGGCTGCTGTCGCCGGTCAATCTGATGTTCGATCTGCTGTCGCTGCCATATATCAACAACGGCATTTACCAGTTGACCGATTTACCGGCCGCCTACCGCAGCGAAATCCAAACGATCATCGACGTGGCCCATCGCCGCGATATCGTCGGCCAGTTGGAAAAGAAGATGGAAGGCAAGCCGCGCGGCATGATGTTTTTCAAATGGTATGGCAAGAATCTCGACACGTCGATCGACATGCCGGAATACCACGAGCCATTTCGCTACGTGCGCACGATCGGCGTCTCGGTGTTCAGCAAGAAGCAATCGACCGGAAAGCATTATGGTCCGCTAAGGCTGACGCTGCGCGTACTCTACAACGTCAACACGATCGACGATCGCAACGTGTTCATCCAGGTGGGCGATCGAATTCACTATTGGCGCGACGAGAAGCTGTTTATCTTCGACGATACGCTGCAACATCAATCGTGCAACGAATCGGACAAGGTGCGCTACTGCATGTTCGTCGATATTCTCCGCCCGAGCCTATTCCCGCGGCTGACGAGCGCATTGCTAGTCTGCATCCGCGTGGTCATTTCGCGATTCAAAGCGCTGTTTTATAAGCATTGGACGTTTCTGAAATAACCGTTCGGTGGCACACGGATCTTACTGACCGGAGCGGCGCAACCCGACCCACTCCGGGCGGCACAATGGATTCATTGCCGGCGGATCCAGACGATCCGATCCCTGGCACGTACTTGATCGGGCCAATCTCTTCCGGTTCGTCGCCCACTCGTCGATCGCAGTTCATCTCCGCGGCTGCGCGGCAATTTCGGAAATGCCCAGCGAATCGGCAGGGTTCTGCTCGAATTCAACGCCGGCGGCACCCAATTCCAACTCGGCCGGCTTGTGAACGATCGCGGACTCGGCGGCAGTCCTCGACGGGCTGTCTTGCGCTACGCAAGGCATGGAAATCGCCCGGCCAAAGTTCTTTCCTTGTTTGCGCCGGACGCCCAGACTCTCGTGCGGCGCGCCAAAGTCGACGTAATCGGAATAAAGCTCAAGGTCGACTTTCTGCTTGTCGATAACCACAACGCCACGAAAAGGCGGCCACAAGGCAAACACATATGACAAGCACGTCCATGACGATCAACCCGCGACGCCGAAGCAGCAGCGGAGCCACACCTGTGCCGACCATCGCCGCCGCGGAGACTGCGCCGCCAATCGATTCGCCCCCGCGTGTGATGATCCGCTTGCCCGCTATCGCCGATGCTGCGCAAGTGGTAATTGCGCGGCAAGCATCCGGAGCATTCGCGGCGAAATCAGTCACCGCGCCGCCAGCATTTGCGAAACCATCAGCCGCGAAGCCCACGGAAGCCAGCGACTCAGCTGCGGTAGACGGTCCGGCTGCGGTCGTTCCGTGGTATGGACGGCTCTACACCCCGCGTATCCAAAAATATTTGCCCTATTCGATGGTCTTGGTAGTGATGATTGTCGGCGTGTTTATGATTATTCGCAATCACTCGCACAAATCGAAACCGGTCGCCATCGATCCGGGCATGTCGCCTTGGATCAACGACGCCGCATCCCCAAATCGACAGGTGGGCGGCCTTTCGCCGACCGGCCCGGCATGGCCTGGACCGAAGGGATTGCCGCCGGGCGCTTCGCCCACCGGACCGGTCAATTCACCCTCCGCCTATCAAACACCGTCCCCGGCTTCGAATCCAACAGCCGGAGCCACGGCGCCGCCGGCGGCTGGCCCCGTGCTACCGGACAACTACCAATCCAACGCCATGCCGGTTCCTCGTGGACCGGTTCCGGCTGCGATCCCGAATGGCGCACAGGGCGCCGCTGCTTCGCAAGGCGATTCCGTCCCGCCGATGCCGGCTCGCAGCCCGGCATGGGGCAATCCGCCGGCAAGCGATCCTGGAGTCGTGCAAGGTGGCTCGAATGGCTCGGAGTATCGCACTGCCGCCGCGAGCGATCCCAGCACCATTCCGCCCGGACGCAGCCCTGCCAATTCCGGCGACCCTGGTGTCGCTCAGTTTCAGGGCAACATCGCTCGACCCTAAGCGGCCGCTAGCGAACCGCGCGGAGCAAACGGTAGCCCCTGACTCACCGCAAAATCAATAAGGCCCGATCCGGACGACTGTCGCAAACCAACGGCATTAGCAACCAATTCTCCCCTCGGCCCATCGAGCGATTATGAGCGCAATCGACCACGCCTTCATCCGTGCCTACACGCTCGATACGGCCGTCGCATCCGCAGCGAAGGAAAACGAGCTTCGCGAGGAACCGATGCCCGCATCAAGGTCGGCATCGAAGTTAGCCGCGAGAGATCGACTTTCCGCAGCGACGGCCGTCCGCGCTGCGGAGCGCAGCTCGGACGCATCGCAGCGCATCCTCACAATTTCGAGCGCCCCGCGGGGCCCATCGCGGCGAAGCCCGGCGACAACCGGTCCTGTTGCGACGGTGCAAAGCGCCTCCCTACGTTTTTCGAATGCTTCGTCGCCGCAGCTCAGGGCCGCACCTCCGGCTGGCATGCACATGGATGCCGCCACGCAAGAAGAAGCGCCAACCGCGATGCACGTTTTTTCTCCATCCCATTCTTCTGCCGCACCGGCCGTTCCCGCTCCGCACTTTCGATTGGCCTCGTTCGTCCATAGCACATCGACACTCGAACCGTCGTCAATTCGCGAAGCGCACATCTCGCCGGCCTTGCCGTCTCCAGCAGCGCCGGCCATGGCGACGATCGCGTGGGGCACCGAATCGCTCGCCGAAGAACCCGCCGTCTCTGGGCCGAATCCGCCTGCATTCGCTTTGGCGGAAGCGAAATGTTCCGAACCGCCGGCGGGCGCGCCGCTATCCTTTCGCTCGACATTTTCGATTTCGCCGGCAATTCAATTGTCCGAACCACAGCCGGCAACCGTGCTGGCGGCCGCTGCCCCGGTTGCTGCCGCAACGATTCCGTCTGAGAATTTGCAAAGAATGACTGAGCCGGCTCCAACCTTTCCGGCGAAGAATCCGCCGAGCGCCGCTATTGCGGCTTTCGAACATCCCGATATGCGATCGGCGGCAACGGCCTTCGCCGATGTCGATCCGCCGATTGCCCCCGATGCTCCTCGCGCGGCCTTCGAAGTCGACCGATTTGTCTGGCCCGAATTGTGCGAAGCGCTTTTGGAAAAACGCGCCGGCGAATTCGATCAGTTGGTCGGTCAGTTGGTTACCGAATCGGCGCTTGGCCGCAAAGTGATTGCCATCACCGGTTCGCGGCGCGGCGACGGGCGCACGACGCTCACGCTCTTGCTTGCTCGGCGGCTCGCGGCCACGGCGATGAAGGTCGTCGTCGTCGATGCCGATTTCGAGGTGCCGCAACTAGCGGCTCGATTGGGAATGACGCTCGAAAGCGGTTGGGAACGCATTCTGGCCGACGGCCTGCCGGTTTGGGACGCTCTCGTCGAGTCGATGGACGACCGCCTGACGCTATTGCCTCTTGCACCACGGCCGGCATCGGTCGCAGCGCAGCCGCCTGTTGGTGAATTCGTCGCCAACCATGCTGCTGCGATCCGTGAGCACATCGGCTTGCTCCGAAAGCATTTTGATGTCGTGCTGGTCGATGCGGGAGCGATTAAGGCGATTCGCGCCGATGCGAGGCCACGAGGACCGTTGGCAATAGCGAATGCCCTGGACGCGGCGATCATGGTTTCAGACGCCCGGATCATGGCCCCAGGCCGCGTCGGCGAACTCCAGCGTCGATTGGCGGAATCGCGAATCGTGCCGCTCGGAGTCGCCGAAAACTTTTGCCCGGCCAACTCAAACTGACACGATCAAATTGACACTGTTCCGGTTGAATCGCGTCAGCCCGTTCTCCGACGATCGCCGCTTCAACCAATCCCATAGCGAATCACCATGTACGAATCCTACTGGCAACTCGATCGACGGCCATTTGAAAACACCGACGACCCGCGATTCTATTATCCCGGCGAGAGCCATCAGGGAACGCTCCTGAAGCTGCGCTACGTGGTGGAGAATCAGCGCGGCGGAGCAGTGCTGGCCGGCGCCGCCGGCACCGGCAAAACGCTCGTCGCTCGAGTCTTAGCCCGGCAATTGGCCGACACATGCCGGCCAATTGTGCACATCGTATTTCCGCAGATGACGGCCGTCGAACTGCTTGCCTATCTGGCCGATGAATTGGCCGTTCCGGATGCGGGTTCGCGGAACGTCGATCAAACGATTCGCCGCATCCAGACATTCTTGGCCGAGAATTCGGCCCGCGGTAAACACGCCGTCGTGATCATGGATGAAGCGCATCTCTTGGAAGACACGCAAACGCTCGAAGCATTGCGAATGCTATTGAATTTCGAGCCCGATTCTCGCCCAGGGCTTACGCTCCTTTTGGTCGGCCAGCCGAAGCTACTGCCGATTCTCGATCGCATGCCCGGCTTCGAAGAGCGCTTGGCGCTCAAGTGTCTTTTGCGGCCGTTCACGCTTGACGAAACAATAAGCTACGTATCGCACCGCTTGCAAACGGCTGGCGCCAAACGGCAAATTTTCGAGCCGGCGGCGCTCGAATCGCTGTATTCGCTGACGCACGGCCTGGCCCGGCGGATCAATCGCTTGTGCGATCTGGCCCTTTTGATCGGGTTCGCTGAAGAACGCCAAATCGTCACCGCCGAGCAACTCGACGCGGTCGCACAAGAACTGGTAGCGGTCATGCCCGAATAGGAAACTTCTTCGGCGACCAAGCTCAGGGGAAGGCCCGCCGAGTTCCACCTGTTTCCATCGACGCTCCTAGCCTTCCGCGGGATCCCGACCCAGCCGCCAATAGCGTTGCGCCTGGTGTGCTCCCTGGCAACCTGTTCTAACGTCAAACGCCCAGCATGCCCGCATTTGCCAGCCAAGCAAGTTCGCCCGCATTGCGTTCGAGGGGGCCTTCGAAGCGAATCGCAGCGATGGCCCCCTTCGCAAAACGGATCGAGGCCGATCCGTCGCCGATAAGCGCCGCCGCCAGATCGGTCACCGCCGGCGCGTGACATACCCAAGCGATTTGCTCGTCGTCTTTGCGCCGCCCGGCCCACGCCAGCACTTCGCCCAAATCGGAATCCGGCCGCAGCGCGACCAACTCGGTTATTTCCGGTGTTTTGGCCAGATGCTCCGCCAGGATGTCGGCGGTCTGCCGGCAGCGCACCAGCGGACTGGTGGCGATCCAGGTCGGCCGAATCTTTGCGCCCGACAATCGGTCGAGCATTTTGGCGAATCGCTTCTTGCCGTCGGCGGTCAAAGGGCGCAAATCGTCGTTGGGATAGCGTTTTTCATCGTGTTCCCCGGCCCACGCATGACGAACAATGTAGAGAATCATCGGCGCTGCTCCCTGAAGCGAAGGATTGAACGAGCAACTCGGCTGACCGCTTGTGAGGGAATCGGGACTGACTCCGAGCCAAGTCGAAAAAACCCGAGAAAAACGATTTCCGCGAGACTGCCCGACCCCATTCTTTCACATCCTCCCGAGTGGTTTGGCTTGCAGCTTATACCATCCGTTGCAGGCAATGCTAGCGTCGGCCGCCCGCGTTGTCGAAAATCGGCTGGAACACTACAATTCCGCGGTTGAATTCTCCGCCGTCAAGGATGACGCCTGCGATGAGCATGGAAGCCGCTACCGGACCGTTGAACGCCGCCGACCAACTGCGCTACGCGCGGCAAATCATCCAGATCGAGGCCGAGGCGCTCGACGGGCTCGGCCGCCGGCTCGATACCGAATTTTGCCGGGCGGCAAACGAATTGTATCAATGCCCGGGAAGCGCAATCGTCACCGGCATCGGCAAGGCGGGGCTCATCGGCCAAAAGATTGCCGCGACGCTCGCTTCGACCGGCACTCGCAGCCATTTTTTGCATGCCGGCGAAGCGGTCCATGGCGACCTGGGACGCATTCATCGAACCGATCTGATGCTCATTCTCTCCCATAGCGGCGAAACGCAAGAAGTCGTGCGATTGCTCCCGGCTCTGGCAGCGCTTGGGGTGCCGATCATTGCCGTCACGGGGCATCGCAGCAGTACGCTGGCCCGAGCCGCGCACATTACGCTTGATTTGGGACCCCTGAAAGAGGCTTGTTCGCTCGGGCTGGCTCCCAGCACGAGCACCACCGCGATGCTGGCCATCGGCGATGCGCTGGCGCTGGTGGTGAGCCGGATGCGGTCGTTTGGCCGCGAAGATTTCGCTCGCTTCCATCCCGGGGGTAGCTTGGGCCGGCAATTGGCGAAGGTCGAAGAGCAAATGCGGCCGCTGGCCGACTGCCGAGTAGCCCATTGCTCGCAGAGCGTGCGGCAAGTGCTAGTCGAGCGTCGCCGGCCGACTCGCCGCACCGGTGCCGTGATGATTGTCGATCCCGATGGTATCTTGCGCGGCATTTTCACGGACAGCGATTTGGCCCGTTTGTTCGAGAGCCACCGCGATGAAGCCCTCGACGGCCCGATCCGCCAGGTGATGACCAAGCGGCCCACCACAGTGCCCGCCGGATCGATGGTTGCCGATGCAGTGGAAATCATGGCCGAACGAAAGATCAGCGAGCTTCCCGTCGTCGACGGCGCCGGCAAACCGGTCGGACTGATCGACATCACCGACATCGTGGCACTTTATCCCGAGGGGGATCTCGCCGGCATCCGCGCAGGAGAACGGTCGCCTGAGGCCCGTGCTGGCCAGCCGCCGCGGCCGAAAAATCCGGCGTTCGTTCGCCGTACGCTAAAAACGGAATCCCCCCGGTCGATCGCCGAGCCGTTTGGTCCGGGAGGCGAGCCATGACGCTGCAACAACGGGCCGCCCCGATCGAATTGATGCTTTCCGACGTCGACGGAGTGCTGACCGACGGCAGCGTCGTGTTCGACAACCAGGGAATCGAACTCAAGAAATTTCACATCACCGATGGTTTGGGAATCCAGATTTGGCGCAAGGCCGGCTATCGGTTCGGAATGATCACCGGCCGTTCGTCGCACATCGTGCGGCTACGGGCGGCGGAATTGGGGGTTGAATTAGTTCGCCAAGGCGTGGAAGACAAACTGACGGTCGTGCAGCAAGTTGTCGCCGAGCTTGGGCTCAAGCTGCAACAGGTTTGCTTTATCGGGGACGATTTGCCCGATTTGGCGGTCGTGCAGCAAGTGGGCCTGGGCATCGCGGTCGCCGATGGCTGCGAGGAACTACGGCGAGCGGCACATTACGTCACTCGCCGCGCCGGCGGTCGCGGCGCGGTTCGCGAAGCGATCGAAATGATTTTGAAGGCCCAAGGGCGCTGGGACGACTTCGTCCAAAAGTATCAAGGCCGGCCCGAGTAGCGGCATTGCCAATGTAGCAGGCACATTCCGTGTGCCGTCCGCCCTGCTCTGTGCGTCGCGCGCCACGAAGCGCAGACGGCCCACGGAGTGTGCCTGCTATGTTGGTCGCCCGACGCAGCGTTCGGTCAACAAGCGACACCATCCCGCACTGCACTCCGTGTAAACCCATGTTCCAGCGAATCCGACGTTCGGCAATCGGCTTCGCTGTGGTAATGGCGGCGTTTACCGTCTATCGCGTAGCGGCAGTGCCGTTTCTCGAGCCCTCCGTTCCCCCCCGAGCGCAATCGGGCGAGTATTTTGCCGGCGGCGCGCAGTCGGCCGGCGACCCGGTCCTGACACGGCTTTTTCCGCCGAATTCCTGGCTGCTGCAAGATCCAATCAAACTCGAAAACGATCATTCGCAATTGTTGATGCGCGAATATCGCAATCTGCCCGACGGCCGGGTGGAAATGAATCCTTGCGCGATCTTATTTTTTCCCGGCGACGCAGACATGTCCGACGCCCAGCAATCGCAGGGGCGCATCATCGTGCTCGAAGCTCCCGAGGGGGCGACGGCCCAATTCGATCAGCCCCTTGATCTGCAATCGGGCAAGGTGGGCCATTTGCTCGGAGCTCATTTTCACGGCCCCGTGACAATCCGTGGAACGCCGAGCCGTCCCGGCGCTACCGACGATATCGCAATCGTCACCCGCGACGTACAGATGGACACCGATCGCATTTGGACTCACGAGCCAGTCGATTTTCGCTTCGGTCAAAACACCGGCCACGGTCGCGACCTGCAAATTCTTTTGCTTCCCTCGACCCATGCCGGCGATCACGGTCCGAGCATCGGCGGCATTCAAACGATCGAGCTGCTTCGCGACGTGCAGATGCGGCTCGTCTCCGGCGGCGGCAGCATGATGCCGATGGACGCTCGCCATCCGACGACGAAACCGCCTGCCGCTCCTGCATCCGCCAACGGCGCGAAAACGGCTGCCGATCGGCCGCCAAGCATGCAATCTCTGCCGATTCGGCGGAGCGATTTGCCGACTCCCGTTCCCGACATGGCGGGCATCGAGCATCAGCAGCCGGCCGCTGCACGGTCGGCGAGGGTGCCTGCCGGCCCCGCCAAAACGATGGCAGAGCAGAATCCGCCGGTCGATATTCGTTGCAAGGGAAAATTCCGCTTCGACATGGTGAAATATCTGGCCACGTTCGACGATCAAGTCGACGTCACGCGAACGCCGCACGACGGCCCCAGCGACCAGATGACTTGCGAGCAATTGATCGTTCATTTCGCGGCCCGCGATCCGGTCGCGAAGCCAAGCGGCGTCGCACCGGTGCAAAAGGCCGGCGATGCCGCGGCCAACCCGGCGAGCACGCCGTCATCGGCGGCCCACACGCCGTCTCCGGCGGGCGCGGGTCCATCACAGGATCAATCCGGTTCGACGAACCAAAAGATTCCCAATCTTCAGCCAGAGCGGATCGAAGCTCGCGGAAATCCCGTGATCGTGCGCGCGCCCTCGAACGGTTCCTATGCCAGTGGCGAGCACCTCGACTACGACATCCCGACCGGGCAAGTCACGCTCGACGGCGGCGACCAAGTGACGATGCAGCAGCAGACGAACGAAATCCACGCCCGCAGCGTTGTCTATCAACCGGGCGAACCGGGCCGACTTGGGCGGTTGTTGGCGATCGGCCCCGGCTGGCTCCGCGGCGTGCCACCGCAATCGAGCGACAAGCCTCAATCGCCGAAGCAGTTCGGCGGCGTTGCGGGCCAAAGAAATCCCGTCCCGCCCGGCGTGCCGCAACAGCCGCCTCAACTTTTTGAGGCCCATTGGTCACGGCAGTTGAAGCTGCGGCCGTATGAGCAAAACCACGTTATTTCACTGCTGGGAGACGCGCGGGCCGGTTTCACGGGGCAAGGCGAACTCTCGGCCGACGAAATTCATCTCTGGCTGTTGGAGCCGCCCCCGGCCGACAAGGCGCATCCGGCCCCTGCTGCTTCGGCTGGAAAATCGCAGATTCAGCCCGATCGGATGTTAGCGATCGGACAAGTACAGATTAATTCGACGCAACTGATCGGAAGCTGCAGCAGGTTGGAGGCTTGGTTTCAACAAGCGACACCCCCGCAAGCCGCCCCGCCAAACATTCCGAATTCGGCGATCGGAGGCGCGGCGCCATCGCAGAAGTTCCCTTCGCGGCCGATCGGAAATGTGTCGAATGGAACCGCTGATAATCGCGATGCCGTACCGAATGGCAATCTCGCGGCGGGTGGTGGGGCGGGGCCGATTTATCCCGCGAACACGTTTGCCCCTGCCGATCGATCGCCGCGAGCCGCTCCGGCGCAAAACGGATTCATGCCGATGTTTGCCGGCCCGGCCCGCGGCGCGCAAGTCCGGCCTTCGAAATATGAAGTCGATGGGCAGCGAATCCGCGTGCAGATGTTGATGCGCGGCGATTCAACGACAGTCGAAGACCTCGCGGTCGATGGACAGGTTCACCTGGTCGAAGTGCTAACGCCCATGCCCGGCGACGAGCCGCTCCGCATCAGCGGCGACGCGTTGCAAGTCGTCCGGGCAAGCGACCCCGACACCGACGTCACGATCAGCGGCCGGCCGGCGCAAGCGGCGTCGCGCGGGATGGAGATGGAGGGCGATGTAATTCGGCTCGACAAGGGGGCAAACCGGCTCTGGATCGATGGCCCCGGCCGCATGAAACTTCCCGCCAATCAATTGATGAACGGCGATGGCGGCGGCCTCGCTGGACTCCAACCAACGGCGCCGCGAACCAGCCCGCCGGCGACGCAGACCGGCGTTTCCAGGATCCCAGGACCCCAGCCGCCAGCGCAACCGCTCTTCATCGACTGGCAAGGCCGCATGGCTTTCGATGGATTGTTGGCCCGATTCGAGCGCTCCGTCGTCTGCCAAACCGACACGCGCAATTTGCGCACCGAGCTGCTCGATGTCACGATGCGCGAACGCGTGAACTTCGCGCAGCCGCAATCGGGCCAGCGCACTGACGTCGGCCGAATTTTCTGCCACGGCGACGTACTCATCGAAAGCCGCGGCTTCGACGTGCAACACGCGCTCACGAATGTCGAACGCCTGCGGGCACACGATCTGACGGTCGATCAAGTGACGGGCGCAATCGATGGCCAGGGACCGGGTTGGCTGACCAGCACGCGCCGCGGCGCCCAGGATTTGGCCCCCGGATCGACGCCCAGCCGCCTGCCGGCGGGGCGCCCGAATCAACCCATGGTCGAGCCGATCATCCGGCCGACATCGCAATCCGGCGTGCTACCCGCCGTCGCCATTGCACCGCAGCAGTCGGGCAACCGGCCCGGCCAACCCGGACAGCAGCGCGGCGCGCCCGACCCCAATGGCCTGACCTATTTGAACGTTCAATTTCAAGGCCCGATCACCGGCAACCTCAACAACCATGAGATCGCGTTCCACGACCAAGTGCGCACGATTTATGGCCCGGTCCCCGATTGGGCCGATCAGTTGAATTTCGACAAAGTTCAAGACCTCGGTCCGAAAGACGAATTGCTGAATTGCGATCAGATGACGCTCCGGCAAGGCGCCATCGTGCAGCAACCAGGCCAGCCCGAACGCCGTCCGATGGAAATGGAATCGGTCGGCAACGTGTCGGTCGAAGGGGCCACATTCCGGGCGCTGGCGAACCGGATGACGTATGCCGAGGCGAAAGATTTGCTCGTGCTCGAGGGAGACGGCCGCAACGACGCGGAGCTATACCGGCAGGATCGCGTGGGATCGCCGCCCACACGGATCGCGGCCCGCAGGATCCTGTATTGGCGAACGGCGAATCAAGTGTCGGTCAACGATGCCCGCTACTTCGATCTCGACCAAAGCACTTCGGCAACCGCTCCACCCAGCATGACGGGCGCCAAATCGGCGCCTCCCCAATCCCAGTCCGGCAGCAAAAAGCCGACCCCGCCCGTCAACGGCACGCCATAGACGGCTTGCGTTCGGTTCCCAGCTGAGGCGCTACGGCTGGCTGGCAGCGGTGCGATGCCCCCGAAAGGGCTCGGCCGAAAAATAACTTCCGCTTTGAGCCCCTCACGCTGCCCTCTCCGCGAGGCCGCCAGGGGAGAGGGGATCTGTGGAGAAGTTATTTTTCGGCCGAGCCCAAGATGGGGGTGGCACCCAACGCTCTCGCACTACTATTGAATTCGTGCCTCATCCAAGGGTAGCTCGACGCGGCACGGAATTGATATTCTGGTTGCACTCGAACTGCTCGCCTTCGGCGATGTGTGCAATCCCCTAACCCATACAAATTGCTTCGATGTTTGCGGAAGTTATCGCGATCGGCGACGAACTTACGAGCGGCCAGCGGCTCGACACGAATAGCCAATGGCTCAGCACGCGCTTGGGCGAGCTGGGCGTCGAGGTGCGATATCACACCACCGTGGCCGACGATCTACAAGCAAATGTGGCGGTTTTTCGAGCGGCCGTCGACCGGGCCGACGTCGTCGTGACCACCGGCGGCCTTGGCCCGACGGCGGACGATCTGACACGCGAAGCGCTCGCCGAAGCGATCGGCCGACCGCTGGTGCTCGATGCCGCGGCGCTCGACCATATCGTGTCGCTGTTTGCCCGCCGCCGGCGGCCGATGCCCGAGGCGAATCGCGTGCAGGCGCTATTTCCCAGCGGTAGCCGTGTGATCATGAATCCGGCAGGCACTGCGCCGGGGATCGATTTGGAAGTGCCGCGCGAAGGGCGGCGGGCATGCCGCGTGTTCGCACTGCCGGGCGTGCCGGCCGAGATGTTTCGCATGTGGGCCGACAGCGTGGCCGGGGCGGTCGCGGCGATGCAGGATGCTCCGTGCGTGCTCTATCACAGGCGAATCAAATGCTTCGGCGTCGGCGAGAGCGACTTGGAAAAAATGCTTCCCAACCTGATTCGCCGTGGCCGCGAGCCACGGGTGGGAATCACCGTCAGCGCGGCGACAATCACGCTGCGAATCACGGCCACCGGCGAAACACTCGAGGCCGCCCGGGCCGCGACCGATGCCACCACGGCGACGATCCGAGATTGCTTAGGCCAGCTCGTGTTTGGCGAAGACGATGACGAACTTGAAAACGCGGTTGTTCGTCTTTTGGCGAAAAGGAGCTTAACGGTCGGCACGGTGGAATGGGGCACCGGAGGGTTGTTGGCGCATTGGTTGGCGGAAGCGGCGATTAGCGCTGGTGGCAAGAATTTGTTTTCGGGCGGGGTCGTTGCCACTGGCGAGGCGGCGCGATGGAATGTGACGCAAGCTGGGTCGGCGGAAGAGAGTTATCCGGCGGGAACACACGCGCAGCCGCAAGCGATTGCAATGCCACAAGAACACGGCGAGATTCAAAGCATGGTCGGCCGATTGGCGGTTGGAGCAAAACGGCTGCTCAAGGCCGACTATGGGCTCGCCACCGGACCACTCCCCGAATACGATCCGGCAGGTTCGATTGTGCCGGAGTTTTGGTATGCGCTTGCCACGCCAGCCGCCGTGTCGATTCGATCGTCGCCCTATGCGGGCAACCCCGACATTTTGAAAACACTTTCTGCGAAGCGGGCACTGAATTGGCTTCGGCTGGAACTGATGTAGCCGGCCGCAGCTCGCGGCCGTCGTCGCAAATGCTTCCGGCCACTGTCACCATATTCGCCCGAAGGGTTAACGAGGGGTTCGCGGCGATTCCGATGGTTTACCGTCGAGGGAGCATTGCGAATCGGCGCTAACGCTCAAAGCTGCGGACGACTTGTCCGTTCTCGATGTTCCACACCCGCAGCGCTCCGTCTTGCCCGCCCGCGACGGCAAGCTTGCCGTCGGGCGTGACGCCGAGCGCATAGAGAAAATCGTTTGCCCCGCCGTAGGTCCGCTCCTGGTTGCCGTTTTCGGTATTCACCAGCCGCAGATTGTGATCGCCGCTCGTGACCAGCACGCGCTGCGAGCTGGCAACATAGTCGATGGCGGTGAGCTCCTTGGAAAAGCCTTCGATGGTTCGGCGCTGCTCGCCGGAGGCGTAGTCCCAGACCTTGATCACGGTGTCGGCGCCCGAGGTGGCCAGTTGCTCGCCATCGGCACGCCACGCCACGCCAAGAACATGATGCGTATGGCCCTCGAACGTTTTCATCAGCGAACCGCTGGCGACATTGAACACGCGCATCGTGCGATCGGTGGCGCCCGTGGCCAGCAGTTTGCCGCCGGGCGAGAATCGGACGGCGCAAATCGTGTCGCTATGGGCGTCGGGCACTGCGCGAACGAGGCTGCCATCGGCGGCGTTCCATATCTTTAATTCGCCGCTGCGCGACGGATAGCCGCCGCCGGTGGCCAGCAACCGGCCATCGGGGCTGAAGTCGAGCGAGATCACTCGGTCGATGAATCGCGACGGATCGTCGGTGTTGCCAATCGTGCGCACCAATGGCCAGGCTGGTGCGGTGTTCCAAAGAATGGCTGACTTGTCGGCCTCGCCGGCCAACAAGCCGGCCGAGGGAGTGTAGGCGAGCGATAAGACGGCGTCGCCGGCTCCTTCGAACGTGTCACCTGGCGCGCCGTTGTCTGCCGACACGGTTTGCACCAAATGGCTATCGCCGGCCATTGCCAGAAAACAGCCGTTCGGCGAGAAGGCGAGGCAGCGGATTGTCTTGCCGTCGGCGGCCGTTTTCGTGGCGGACTGAACGACGGTGTCGGCGTCTTTGACGGCTGCTTCGGCCGCCTCGACGGCTTTTTTGGCCGGCGGCACCGCATCGGCCGCTTTGCGAGACGATTGTTCGGCGAGTTCGATCCCACGCGCCGCCGCGGCGAGCGAATCCACGGCCCGCTTCTTTTCCGCAACAGGCCGATCAGCATTGCGAGCGGTTTCTTCGACGCGCTGTTTGGCTTGCATCAATTTTTGTTGGGCCTGATCGTTTGCATGCCGGGCTTCGGCAGCGGACTTGGCGAGATTTTGGTTGTTGGAATCCTTGTCGGCGGCCGTTTTTGCAGCGGCCGCTTTATCGACGGCGTTTTTGGCGGAATTGGTGGCGGCGGCAAGCTCCTTTTCAGCAGCCGCCTTCGCTTCCAGCGGCTGTTTGGCCGCCGTGGTTTTGTCGGCGAGTTCCTTTTCGGCCGCTTTCTGGCGATCCTTGGCCTTTTGGATACCGTCGCTTTCCTGCTTTGCGGAGGTTTCGGCGTCGGCTTCTGCCTTCTTCGCCTGATCGAGGCGGCTACGGGCGATATCGGCCAAACGCGACAGCCGGCCGACTTCCCATTGCTGGCGGAAATCGCCATGAATCTCGGCGATCTTTTGATTGTTCTCGCCGTTCCACAGTCGGACGACATTATCGGCGCCGGCCGATGCAAACCGCTTTCCATCGGCCCGAATGGCAATGGCGATCACGGCCGGCCCATGATTGACTTGCCGCGTCTGCTGGCCGTTGTCGAGATTCCAGCCGCGCACGCTGCCGTCGGCGCTGCCGGAAAGGATTTGCACTCCGTCGCCCCAAGCGGCGAGCGCCGTGATCGGGCCAGAGTGCCCCTTTAATTCCTTGAGCGGCTTGACGGGCAATTGAGGCTTCTCGTTTTTGCCAGCCAAGACCGCCGAAACCGGCCAAACTCGAATGATATTATCCGTCTCGCCAGAACAAATCCGCGTGCCGCCATGCACCAGTATCATCGCATTGACGGCTGCGGGCGTATCGATCTTGCCGATCGCCGCGCCATCGACCGATTTCCACGTGCGAATCGATTTGTCGAGCGAACTGGAAAAAAGCGTAATGCCGTCGGCGGAAAATGCCAGACCCGTGATCGCGGCAGTGTGTCCGGACAGCGATTGCAACCGTTTGCCGCTCGGGAGCTCCCACAGGCCGATGACACCGCCGGGCTCACCCGTCGCAGCATGCTTTCCATCGGAACTGACCGCCACGACGTTGATTGATCCGCTGGCGCCGGCGAGACTGCCAAGCCGCACGTTCCGCGGCCGCTGCCAAAGTTTCACTTCGCGAAATCCACCCGACGCCAGCAGATCGCCCACCGGCTGAAATGCCAGCGACTGTACGAGATCGAGATGCGCGACACCCGAGCCGCCCGCGCCGGACCGGCCTGCGAGGGCCGGATCGACCAACCGGGCCACGGTCGCGCCGGAGTTGATGTCGTAGACATAAATTTCGTTGTCGCGCCCACAGGCAGCGAGCACACCGTCGGGCGACACAGCCACGGCGAGAATCGGCCGAACGGTGGTGGGAATCCTTTGCCAATGGAGCGGCGCGGCGGCGGTGTTCACCTCGCCGGCGGCGCCTTGATCGATCCAGAGCTTGATCAGGCCGAGCTCGTTCGGCGTGAGCGAGACGGCTTTGACGTTGTTGTCGGCCGGCGGCATGGCCGGATCATCGAGATGCGCGGCGGCCTGGAGAAGCAAGCTATCGCCGCTCTTTTTCGGCACGACGGCCGGGCCGCTGTCGCCGCCTTTGAGAATCGATTGCGGCGTTTCGAGAACCAGATGGTTTTCCGCTTTCGTGCCGTTGTGGCAAGCGATGCAATTGCGCCGCAGCATCGGCAGCACTTCGCCTTGAAAATCCACTGGTCCGGAATGCTTGATATCGGCGATCGCGATGGGAACGACCTTATCCGACGATTTGGTGTTCGACGATTTGGCTTTTTGTTTTGCGGAAGTCTTTTCGGCGCCCTGCGCATAAGGCAACAGTGACGAAATTGCGATCGCTCCCAATAGGAGCAGCCAGGACATGACAAAACCGCCCTCACTCCCGGCCCCTTTCCCAAATGGGGAGAGGGGTGAGCGCTTGTGCGAAAGGTCGATCATTCGGATTCGGTCGTTCATCGTGGATTTTAAACTCGGCGCGTTTTATTTCTTCTCGGATTGCTTTGGACCGGGCTCCTTTCGGTCCGGCTTCGGTGGCGGGGCTTTCGCTTCCGCAGCTCGCACTTGGATGACCAGAGGCACATCGAGCTGCGAGCCCTGGCCGTTGAACGTCATGCGGGCGCGGATCGTTGCATTGTAATCGCCCGGCTTGATTTGCGGATCGAGCTGCACGGCCAGCGTAGCCTTCGTTTGACCGGCCGCGATCGTAACGTCGCCGCCATGCAAGCCAGACACGTTCGGCGGCAACACCAGAGCGGCATACACCGTGTCGGCAAAACCGAAGCGGCGTTCCAACTGCAGCGGCACGTCGATCTTCTCGCTCGGCTTTGCCGGCTTAGGCGCGGAGATCGACATTGCCAGCGGGGCGGCGTCGAACTCGAGCTGCAATGGAGCGGAATAAACGACGAGCGTGTAGTCGCGCGGCTGGGCGATTTCATTCGCCCGCCGGGCTCGTTCATCGGCGGCGCGCTTCTCGTCGTCGGCCGCGTGGCTCTTGGCGGCGGCATCGGCGGCGGCGGTTTGGGCGGCCGTGCGCGCGGCGGCGGTGGATTTTGCGAGCGCGGTCGCGTCGGCTAGTCTCTTTTCCACGATGGATTTGGCCGCTTCAGCGCTGGTTCGCTGGACGGCGGCCGTTTGCGCGGCAGCACGACCCGCATCGCGGCGTGCATCGGCCAGGCGGCTTTCTTCTCGCGCTTTGCGGACGGCCTCGGCTGCGTCGGACTGTGCTTTCAGCGCCGCGGTATAGTCCGCACTCTTGGCGTCGACAGTCTTAGCATCGGCGCCCTTAGCGTCAATCACGGCCTTGCCGGCCTTGGCCTGAGCGGCTTCGGCGGCTTGCAGCTTTGCGGCAGCGTCTGCCGACCCCTTTTCCAGCGGAGCGAGCGCGTCGGCGGCCGCTTGAACGCGCTCATCCAGTTCATGGAGCGTGCGATCGGCCGCGGCAATGGATTCGAGCGAATGCCGCACGGCCGTGTCGGAATCGGCGGCCGCTTTTTCGGCAGCGTGCTTCGCATCATCGGCGCGATGGGCCGCGGTCGCCAACTCGCCAACAGCCTTTTCGAGCGATTTCAATCGCGAGCTCGCCGCGTCGGCGGCTTCGGGATTGTTGCGGCAATTCACGCTTGCGTAGACCCGTAGCGGGAGCGAATACTTGCCCGGCGGCAACTGGCTATTGAAGTTCATTTGCAGCGTGCCGTCGCTTGCGTCTGCCGGAATGTCGAGTTCTTGAACATTCATTCCGCGACACGCGCCGGCCAGCCGGCATTTCAATCGGCCTTTGGCATTTTCGCCGCGAACAACCTTCACCGGCACCTTCAGATTGACGCCGGGCGCCGCTTCGAGCGGCTTATTGCCGGCGAGGTCGATTCTGATTTGTGGCATCGAATTGCCGCTGGTCGCCAGCAGAAACTGCGGCGCCAAGCGAAATTGGACCGTCTCCTGATTCGCCTGCTGAACGGGCCACAGACTCGCGGCGACGCGGACATCGTGTGCCACTTCGAGCTGGCCGATCCGAGCCTTGGCGACAACACGAATGGGGCCGTTCCAATCGGTGAGCTTCGGCCCGGCTTGATCCGCCGCCGCGAACACCAGCGAAGCAACGTCGGCGCCGGGGCCGATCGTCGCGCCGGGACATGTGATCCCCGGCGGCAGCCCTTCGACCGACACCTGGATCTCGCCCGAAAAGCCGTCTTTGCGCTGTGCCATCACGGTCGCAGCCGTCGACCGGCCTCTATGAACAACCGGGCTCCAAAGCGCCATCCGCTCATTGTTGTCGGAGTCACCGGGCGATTCTTCGGAGATCAAGACGCGAAAATCGGGCATCGGACGGTGGATCGCCAGACGATAGACATATTCGGGCCGGCCGCGCGATTCGCCATAAAGATCGCGCACGAGCACTCGATAGGTGCCGTCTTGCGGGGCCTCGAAATGCACGATGGGATCGTCGAGTTCAAGCTTGAGAAACGAGACGTGCCCCTCATGCCGCCGATCGGGCGCCGGATCGTCCGACTCGGCCACGTCGACCATTTCTTCATGTCCATTGGCCGCACGATTGACCCGCTGAACGAGCAGATAGGGATCGGTCGAAAGGCCCATCTGTTGCGAAAAGACTTCGATGGTCCAGGCGTCGCCCTTTTTTGCTTCGAATTGAAACCAATCCTGATCGCCGCGCGGATTGAATTGCCCGGCGACTTCGCAAGGGAGCGAAAGCTTCTGGGCCTCGGCAGGCGTGTTGTTCGGCTCCTGCTCGAGCACAACCGGTGCGGTGGCGAAGTAGATATTGATTGGGTTGGACTCGCCGCCAGGCGTTTGCAGCCGATACGCAAATGCATCGAGCGCGAATTGCGTCGTCTCGGCGAACGCATCGCCGCCGAAATGTTGTACGGCAGCGGGATTTGCTGGAAGCTGGATTTCAACATCCAGACGTTCCAGCGGAGTGCCGGAGGCGGTTCGCTCGGAGGTGGCGGTGCCGCCGGGCAGATTTCGACCGAAGAGCGTGTATTTCGCTTTACTTCCCCCCACGCCGGACGGCGGCATGATGAAATCCAATCGCGGCGCGCTGGAAATCGTCAGGCGGTAGAAATAGTCGGGACCACCCTTGTAAAGAAAATCGTATAGCTTGACGACGTAGGTGCCGTCGGCCGGGGCGACAAAATCCATGAAAGGATCGCGATGGAATCGCTCTTTCGCCCGCGCCAATTCGTGGCCTGCCGCATCGTAGAGCACCAAGCGCGGATCGAGCCGTGAATCGATTTGTCTGGCGGCAGTTTCCAACAACAGGCGCTGGCCTTTTTTGGCCGAGAACTTGAAATAGTCGGCGCGCTCCGAACCCATTACCGCGCTGACGGTCGATTCGAGCGGCAATTCGCGGGCGGCAGAGAGCTTTTCGGGCGGATCGCGATCGACGACTTCGCCGAGCGAGCCGACGGCAAACGTGCGCGGATTGGAGATTCCGGCCGGACCCGAAGTGCGAACCTCGTAAAGCCCCGGCGGCACGGTGCCGGAAATCGTCACCATAAACCGATTCAGAACCGGCCGCGAAACATTGTCGACCGGCGAAGCGATCATTTTAGGCGTCCCTGACAAACCCGGATGCGAAAACACGAGCGACGTGGCGTCGTCGATATTCGTGCCTTCGGTTGCGACTTCGACGGTCGACGCTTGCTTGCCGCCGGGCGGGAAGACGGCCGTCAACTGCGCTCCGAGCATCGGATTGTCGCCCCGTGCGCTCGAGCCGGCGCAAAGCAATCCGATCATCACGGATGCGAATCCCAGGAACCGGCCGGCGAACGTGCGTAGCGCTGGGTGGTGCATGGCAAGGGGATACGGCGGAAGGGTGCGAATTGAAATCCAATCCGAAACCAAAGCGAATGCGTAGGCCGCCATGCCGGTGCAGCTTCGGTCGACAATCAACTTATCGAGATCGCAGCAATCTCACAAAACCGTCGGAAGAAAAACGCTGGGCGGATGAAGGGCGGGCCGGAATGTCGAGGGACGGGACGGCGATCGACGGAGGTAGGATAATACGAATCGCGAGTGGTTAGAACACCAAAATTGGCGGGAGCTAGCGGAGAAAGTTGTGAGGCTTGAGGTTGTGAGGCTTGAGGTGTGAGGTTGTGAGGCTTGAGCTTAAACCACCACAATCGCCGATCGCGAGCAAGGAGCCATCAGAAACAAAGAAACGGTTGCCGCCGCCCTCCATCATATTCGCGACGGTTGAAAAAAGTCGCGCAAACGGCGGCTGCTTTACGCGGGGAGCTAATGGTTGAACAAGAATTCCTTCGTATTGATCAGCGCCCACAGAATGTCTTCATAGGCGGCGCGATCGTTTTTCGTTTGTGCGATGTGATGCAGCGAAACTTCTGTTTCGTCGGCGGCCGGATGACGCGAGTAGAACTCGAGATAAAGCTGATCGATTTTTTCCGCCGAAGTGTGCTTCTTGTCCTCGGCCAGCGTGGCCGCGCGGCCGATGCCGGCCGCCACCTTCTGCTGCACGTCGACCGAATTCAGCAAATGCAGGCTCTGGGCCAGATTCGCATCGTTGCTCCGCTCGCACTCGCACGGGCTGGACCCTTCCGGGCGGCCAAACACCGTAAGGAAATACGAATTGAATCCACTGTCGGGCAATTCGATGGCCCGGGTGCCCATCGGCATGCCGTTGAATTTCGTCGGCGCGCCGGTCACTTGGTCGACCGCGTCGAGCAACACCTCGGCCGTAAGCCGCTTCGGATAATAATGCGAATAACTTTGGTGATCGCCGGCGTTGTATCGGTTTGGCACCGCCGAAAGTTGATACACCTGCGAATTGCAGATCGTGCGGACGAGATCTTTAAGATCGTGGTGGTTGACGGCGAAATGCTCGGCCAGCGCCGCAAGCAATTCGGGATTCGAAGCCGGATTGGTGGCCCGCATGTCGTCTTCCGGTTCGACCAGCCCGCGGCCGAAGAAATGTTTCCAATAGCGATTCGCCAATGCGGGGGCGAAGTACGGATTTTTGGCATCGACCATCCAATCCACGAGCGACTGTCGTGGATCATCGTCGGGCGAAAGTACGACAGGCTTTCCGCCAAGCGGCGCCGGTGGCACCTGCTCGTGGGTCCGAATATTCTCGGCCGTTGCCATGCCGCGGCGATGATAGATGCGGAATTCGCTTTGCTGCAGGCCTTGCTTCTTGCCGACGCGCGAGAAAAACGCGTCGAATCCAAAATAATCCTGCTGGCTCCAGCGCTCGAACGGATGGTGATGACAATGGGCACATTGAATCCGCATGCCAAGAAACAATTGCGCCGTATCTTCCATTTCCTGCGCTGGTTCGGCCGCTTCGCGATACCAAGCCACCGGCGGATTCTCGCTCACTTCGCCAGACGCCGTCAAAATGTCGCGAACAAATTGATCGTAGGGCTTATTTTCGTAAAGCGATTGGCGAATCCAATCGTGAAACAGAAAATCGCCATGCTCGTAACTCGGCATCACGCGCTTGTTGCGCAACACGGCAGTCCACTTCGTCGCGAAATAATCGGCGTAGCCATCGCTGGCCAATAACTCATCGATCCAATGGGCCCGCTTGTTCGAGTCAGCATCCGTCAGAAAGCGCGCGGTTTCTTCCGCGGTCGGCAGCCGGCCGGCGATGTCGATCGACGCGCGGCGGACGAATGTCGCATCGTCGCAAACCGGCGAGGGGGGAATTCCCAGCGTTTTCAACTGCTTGAACACGGCCTCGTCGATAAAATTTTTCGCCGCGGGCATCTGATCCATCGGAGCGCCCAATGGTAAAGCAGCCCGAAACACGGCCACCTGGCCTTGATAGCGGGCCATGATCGCCACGGTGCCCGGCAGATCGCGAGCGGTAACCAGACCGGTCGAGCTGACCTCGGCCATTTCCGTGTCGTTCGGTTCGAATTTCGTCATCAGCGTGACATCTTCGACCGATCCGTCGGAATAATGGGCGAGGCAAATCAATTGCTGCTTTGCGCCGGGCTTGAGCGTGCGAATCGCCGGCACGACTTCGATCTTCGACACCACCGGATCGTCGGGCTTGCCGTAGGGCATCCCTTGCACGATCCACCGCCGCAAAAGCTTGTAGGGAACCGAATCGACCTCCATCCGCTGCCCACCGCCGTGCGGGATCAGACCAGCGGCCTTCTGCAGCAGCAAGCTGCTATCCGGCGCGGCGGGCGACAGCCGGCGACCGCGGCCTTCCATCACGAGATGCTCATAATCTTCGCTCGGCACGAAACCCAATAGCGAAAGCCGAAAGCCATTCTGCCCGCTCGCCTTACCGTGGCAACCGCCGGCGTTGCAGCCCAGCTTGGTGAAAATCGGGACGATCTGATTCGGGAAATTCACCGGCGGGTCGTCGGTGAAATGCGTGACCACAACGGTGATCATCGCTTTGTGGCCCGCGGCGGCTTCCGCGACAATCAGGGATTTTCCATCGGCCAGCGGCCAAACCAAGCCGGTTTGGTCGATGCGAACGATTCCGGTGGGTTCGACCGTGTATCGCACTTGCCGTGTCAGATCGCGTAGTTCGCCATCACCGAGTTTTTCGGTGACGATCAGTTGTTGGCGCGAATCGCGGCCGGCGAGGGTGAAGCTGCTAGCATCCTTGCCGCCGGATACGATTGTGAGACCAGCAAGAGTCGAAGACGCAACGGCGGGCTTGGCGGCTGAAGTGACGGGGGCGGTGGCGGAAGAGGCGATCTTCGCTCCAACGAACTTTACCGTCGGTTGTTCGGCTTGTCCGTCGCGCAGAGCCAGACCGCTGAGCAATCCGACGATCAAACCGATTCCCGCGGCCGAAAACGTCATGCTTTGGCGCATGGCAACTCCCTTCGTGCTAAAGAGCAGCCTGGGCCCCCGCCCAAACCCAGATGGTGTTTCGCTCATTGCTTCCCTGCAATCCCTTTCAATATGCCTATAGTGGCGCAGGAAAGCAATAATTTGTCAAGACGCATTTAGATGCGTTTATGCGTCTGGCGAGAATTCATGGTTGGCTACTATTCGGGTCGGATTTGCGATGGGGGAGCGGCGAAGCATGGCCCCAAAGGCGTGCGGCGAGATTAGAATGAGGCGATACCTGCGGTCATGTTTTGGCCTAAACTTGTCGGGAATGCCCTTTCGTTCGCCCCAAAAGAGCAACACAATGAAATTGGCCATGGTCCGCGTTTTCGACCAATTGCTTCCCCTTGCTGTCTTCGCCGTGGTCCTCGCCGTTGCGCCGGCACAGGCAGACGAACCGGCAATCGCTGATTTAGCAAAACCGAATTTGGCCGCATCGAACTCGGCAAAAGCGGAAGCCGCAAAATCCGACGCGGCAAAATCCGACGCGGCAGCGCCCACCGGACCGCTGCTCGGAAAAACCGTTGTCGAGCATGTCAAGATCGGCGTCGTAATCACGGCCGACACCGGTCCGTGCCGTGGGATTGTCGCCACCGCTCCA
>DATAWG010000121.1 GCA_036267355.1 Pirellulales bacterium
TGGGGGATCGTCGCGGAGATAGGTCCTCTTTCAGAAGGGAATCGTCGCGGAGATCGGACCTTTTCCATAACGGGAGAGGGTGGCTGTGGATGGGGTTGAATTACTTCTTTTTGACGGACTGCTTCGGCATGCAGGCGCCGCTCGATTCGAGGAATTCGGCGGCGTTGTAGATCAAGAACGGCTCCGACGAGAGCGGATGAGCGTTCATCGTCAGGCGGATTTTATGGAGATCGACGCCTTGCTTCTTGAGCGCCGCCAGGCCTTTTAGGACCATGGCCGGGTTGGGTTCGTAGTGGCCGCTCTTGTCGGTGATGTCGGTGAGTTCGCCGTCGGAGTTGAACTTCATTTCGCCGGCCGACAAGACCGGAGCGCCGGCCAAGAGGCTGGAGTGGTTGAACGTGCCGCGGTTGTAGGCGCCGGCGAGAATCTTGTCGTCGCTGCCGACGACGAACACGACTTCGGTGTGTTCCGGGTCGGAGCCCAGGAGAGCCTTGGGCAGCTTTCCGCCCTGCATTTCGTGGTCTTTTCGCTCCTCCTCGGTGAGATATTTGACGCTGCTCATTGGCTTGGTCTTGCCGTCTTCGCCGATGAGGCCGGCTTGTTTCAAGCGGTTCTTGCCGGCGACGTCGCCGCCGCGGTCGAGCTTTTCCATCCATTCGTTGAAGCTGTCTTCGGCGTCGCACGTGCGCCAGACATCGAAGAAGGGGGCGATGGCCCGGCCGTAGCGATTCTTGGCGTCGATCAATTCGGCGTGGTAGAGATCGGCCATCGGCTTGGCGCCCTGGTCTTCGCCGCCGTGGAGCTGCGCGGCGCGGCCCACGCCGCGGCGCAGTTTTTCCAGCGGCGTCGGCGTGCGCACCCCGCCGCTCGAGCGGCCTTGCATGCGGATCGAGCTGTATTTCTTGGTGATTTCATCCATGGTCAGGCCGGTGGTCGGATGATGTTCGAACGAACCGGCCGTGGCTTTGATGCTGACCACATTCTGCTTCGTGCTTGAATCGTAGCGAAGCATCCAGGTTCCCTTGGGCGCTTCGAGCAGCTCGGCCTCGGCTTGGGATTGGCTCATGCTGCCGAGATTCTTCTCGTGCTTGTAGATCAGCGATTGGCGAACGCCCTCTTCGCTGGAATCGAACTGCGGGGCGGTCGAAGTTTGCGTCGGGGGCGGCGTCGTGGATTTCACCGTGGATTGCGTCGTGGATTGCGTCGTGGATTGCGTCGTGCCGGATTTCGCGCCCGGCTTCAGCACTTTGCTCGGTTCGACCTTGCAGCGCTGCACCATGTCTTGGAGGTGCGAGTCGATGCCCTTGTCGAAGCTGAGAAAATGGCCGAACGTTCCGTCGCCGCGGTGGAGCGACAGAACGGATTGCTGTTGGCTGGCCGAGAAGCGGAGCAGCCAGGTGCCTTCGGGTGTGCCGGTCAGAAGCTTTTCGGCGCCGCCGCGATCCATGTTGCCATGGTTGATCGCCAGGCCGTGGAGCAATTTTTGGTTCTCGCTCAAGCCGCTCGAATCTTCTTCCTTTTCTTTCGGCTTGCCTTCGGATTCGGATTTACTCGGGGCAGAGGTATGGCCCGGCTTGACATTCAGATTTGCCACCAGGCCGTTGCCGTGGACGATGTCGGAAAGCGTGGCGTCTTTATCTTTATCGAGGGTGAGGAAGTGGGCGATTTTTCCGCCGGATTCCTTGATCGTCAGCACGGTTTGATTCTGGTTGGTCGAAAATCGCAGCAGCCAACTTCCTTCCGGGGCGTTTTCCAAGAGCTTCGCGGCGGCGGAACTGTCCATCGCGCCGTGGTGGAACGGAAGCTTCTGCAAGGCTTGCTGGTTTTCGCTCAGCCCGCCCGTGTCGGTCTTCTTGTCGCCGGATTCGGTCGATGGCTTCGTTTGCTGCGTGGCGAACTTTTGGCCGGGCCTGACGTTCAGTTCCTTATGGAGCTGGTAGCGCTGTTCGATTTCGCCGATCGACAGGTCTTTTCCTTCGATGTTGCTGAACAAGTGGCGAATACCCTGCGGCCCTTTGATGCTGACCACCGACTGATTTTGATTGGTCGAGTAGCGCAGCAGCCAACTGCCGAACGGGGCGTTTTCCAGTAGCTTGCCAGCCGCGGCGCTATCGATCGCGCCATGATGGTAGGGCAACTGCCTGAGCAACTCCTGGCCGCTGCCGCTGCCCGTCGAGCCGCTGCCTGTCGAGCTGCTGCCCGACGACGAACCTTCGTCGGAATGATGCTCGTCGCTTTCGACATCTTTTTCGTCGTCGATCTCGAATCCGCCGCCGCGGACAACCACCTTCGGATTGCCTTTGGTTTGCGTGTAGATCGCCTTCTTGATGCTGCGGGCCAGGCCACCGGGAGGTTTTTCATCCAGAACGAACACATAGGTCGAGCCTTCGACGACGACGGTTCCTTCGACCAGCTTGCCGCCACCGCCGGCAAGCTCTTTCGCGGTTTGGCGCTGCGTGCCGCTGATGGCCGACTTTGCCAACACCAAACCCGGCGCTTTGCCGAGCGCGACGACGAAATTCCGCGGGCCGGTCTTGGCGGCCTTCAGTTGCGAAAGCAGATCGGCGTCCGGCTCTTCGTGTTCGTCGTGTTTGCCGTTGCTGCCGGCAAACGACTTCTCGGCCTTTTTGATTTCTTCATCGACGGTGCGAATGCATTCACTGACATCGTGGGCCGAGGTCTTGGCCGCGGCGCCCATTTTTTCGACCAACTCGCGGGTTTTCGACGGGCAGGTTTTCTTCTTTTTCAGATCGTTCGCTGCTTCGGAGGCGAACGAACTGAATTGCACGAGCAGCTTTTGGTACGTGAGGGCCTTGGCGATTTGCGGATTGACGGCCTTCTTCCACTCCTCAACTTCTTCTTTCGAAGTGCGCCCGTTGGAGGGGGCGAAGGCGCCGGATTCAACGGCGCCGTGAGCCTCTTCCAGCTTTTCCAGCTTTTCGCCGATGCCCGTCTTGCCCGCGAGAGCACTTTTTGCCTTTTGCCATGTCTTGTTGACGAGGCTGGGTGGATAGGCGGTGAAAGCCATGATCGTTCCTCCGAAGGAAGGCGAGGTTTGTTTTTTACGCAAAGCGATGGCCAAGGATAACGCAGTCGTGCGTGTGCCGCCAAGTCAAGCAAAAACGATCATTTTAAGCGCGGCAATGGCGATGGCAATCCCGGTCGATTCAGCGGTTTTTCGGGCTTGGCAACGACGATGATCACGAACGTGTTCGGCTCGTATTCTCGCGGCTTGCCCGGTTGAGCCACGGCGGTGACGAGAAACAGATTGTGCGTCGTCGGATCGAGCGCCATCGTGCGGGCGCCGGTTTGCGTTGTCACCGTTTCGGCGACGCTATCCAGATCGCGCGGATCGGTGCGGACCACCGTCAGCGTGCCGTCGCCGTTGGAACTGAAAGCCAGACCGGTCGCGGGGTCGAAGGCGCAGCCGTCGGTGTGTTGTCCGATCGGCAAGCTAGCCACCACCGCGCCGCCGTTGGCGTTCAGCACGACCATTTTTCCATTGCGGCAGGTGCAGAATAGCCGCCGTCGCAAGAGATCCATCGACAGGCCCACCGGCGTTTGGCCGGGCGCGACGGGCCAGTGATGCGCGACCGAAAGCTTTCGGGCATCGAGATCGAGCACTTCGCCCTTGTCTTCGATGCACACGAAAACATGGCCTTTGCCGTCGGCCACGGCGGCTTCGGGCTTTCCGCCCAGCGGAATCGTGCCGACCACTTTTTCCAGCGCGGGATCGATTGCCGTCGCGTCGCTCGTGCCGGAGTTGAAGGTAAACAATCGGGCCGACTGCGAATCGTAAAGAATTCCGTCGGGACGTTTGCCGACGCCGATATGCCCGACCTCTTTGAGGGTTTTCAGGTCGAACACCGTGACGGTCGAATCGCCGCCGTTGCTGGTGAAGCCGCGGCCGAGCTTGGAGACAATCGCCACGCCGTGCACGCCTGGAGTGTTGGGGATTTCGCCGATCGGCGCGGCCCTTTCGACGTCGAAGAGCATGACACGGTCGGACCGGGCGATGTAGAGGCGGTGCGCGGTGGGATCGAGCGTCAGATAATCCCATCCCCCCTCGCCGCCGGGGGCGATCTTTTTGATGACGCGATAACCGGGCGCGCGTGGCTCCGCACCAACGACACGGACCGAAAACGCCGCCAGGATGGCCTGCACCGCGGCGGCAAGCACCGTGGCGGCGGTGAGCGCAGAACTCACCGAGCGATTGGATTCGAATATGCGAAACATTTGCAATGTTCCTCGATTGATCCGCACAACATGCCCACGCCGAGCGCTTCGCACTACCCACGGGTATTTCACCCGGGGGCAACGTGAAACGCCTTGGCCTGAGATTCTGCCAGCCCGGGCCGCAGCCGCCTGGGCGGCGGAGGAGCCCTGGGTTATCCGCTGTTGGCCCTTCCGCAGGTTAATTTACTGCTAGAACCGCAGAGACGCCAGCCGGGGAGCAGCGAGCCCGACCGATCGCCTCGCGGGCTGGGCGCGGCGTCGGCCGGAGTCGATAATTCCCCTGACCGCCGGCGACCGGCTCGCATCGCGATTTGGCCAGGCGTCGATCACCGTGGAACCAACATCATGCTGCATGCGATACTGATCCGCCCCAGAAAAAAGCCTGCCGGTTTGCGCCTTTCCTTCCTCGTTCCCCTACTGCTGGTTTTCACGATGACGATCTCCGCGACCCCGCTTTCGCCATTGCCGAGCCTGTTTGCCGACGAAGGCATGTGGCTCTTCAACAATCCGCCGCGAAAGCACCTTCAAGACAAATATCACTTCGAGCCCACGGATGCATGGCTGGCGCACCTTCAGCATTCCGCCGTGCGGTTCAACGACGGCGGGAGCGGGTCGTTCATTTCCGCCGATGGCCTGGTGCTCACCAACCACCACGTCGGCGCATCGGCCCTCCAAAAGCTGAGTTCGGCCGACCACAATTATTTGAACACCGGGTTTCATGCCAAGTCTCGGGCCGAGGAGATTCGGGCCGTCGATTCCGAGTTGAACGTGCTGCAAAATATCGAAGACGTGACGGGGCGGGTCGAGGCGGCCGTCAAGCCCGGCATGAATCCTGCCGCGGCCCACGAAGCCCGGCAAGCCGCGATCAACACGATCCAAAAAGAATCGTTCGACGCCACGGGGCTGCGCAGCGACGTGGTGACGCTCTACCACGGCGCCGTCTACCAGCTCTATCGCTACAAGCGCTACACCGACGTGCGATTGGTTTTCGCGCCCGAGCAATCGATCGCGTTTTTCGGCGGCGACCCCGACAATTTCGAATACCCGCGCTACGATCTCGATTTCTGCCTGTTTCGCGTTTATGAAAACGGCGCGCCGGCCAAGATCAAGGATTATTTGCACTGGAGCACCGCCGGCATCCGCGACGACGAGCTGGTGTTCGTCGCCGGCCATCCCGGACACACCGATCGGATGGATACGGTCGCCAATCTCGATTACATCCGCGACACGGAACTACCGCAAACGCTGGCGCGGTTATTTCGCAAAGAGGTGCTGCTCTCGGCGTTCAGCCAACGAAGCCGGGAAAACGCACGCCGGGCCGAGCATGAATTGTTCGGCGTGCAAAACAGCCGCAAGGCTCGCGGCGGCATGCTGGCCGGTTTGCAAAATCCCGAGATCATGGCCCAAAAAAAACGCGAGGAGCAAACGCTGCTCGCCGCCGCCAAAGCCGATCCGAAGCTCAAGGACGATCTCGCGGCCTGGCATGAGATCGAGCGCTCGCTGGGTGTGTTGAAGCAGATCAAGACCGAGCTCGACATGCTCGAATACGGCTGGGCCTTCGACAGCCGGCTATTCAACATTGCCCGCACGCTCGTTCGCCTGCCGGTGGAAGATGCCAAGCCGAACGCCGAGCGACTGCCGGAATTCGGCGAATCGAGCCGGCCATCGCTCGAGCAGCAGCTTTTTTCCACCGCACCGATCTACGACGATTTGGAAACGCTGAAACTGGCCGATTCGCTTTCCATGCTCGTCGAGAAGATGGGGGCCGACAACGAATTGGTCGTGAAAATCCTGGCCGGAAAATCTCCCCGCGATCGGGCCGCCGAATTGGTGCACGGCACAAAGCTCCGCTCGGTCGAAGATCGCAAGCGGCTTGCCGCGGGGGACACCGCCGCGATCAAGGCCTGCGACGATCCGATGATCCGCCTCGCGCTGCTGGTGGATCCGGCATCGCGCGCCGTGCGCAAGCGGGATGAGGCGGAGGTGCAAGAACCGATGCGGCAGGCGTATGCCAAGATTGCCGCCGTGCGGTTCTCGCTCTACGGCACCAATACCTATCCCGACGCGACATTCACCCTGCGATTGGCGTTTGGCCGAGTGAAAGGCTACACCGAAGCGGGCCGAATGCTGCCGGCTTGGACCACCATCGCCGGAGCCTTCGAGCACTCGGCCGAGCATCAGAATCGAGAGCCATTTCGCCTGCCGGAAAGCTGGGCGACGCACAAAGAGCAGCTCGATCTGGCCACCCCGATGAACTTCGTCTCGACGGCCGACATCATCGGCGGGAATTCCGGCAGCCCCGTCGTCAACCGCGACGGTCAATTGGTCGGCCTGATCTTCGACGGCAACATCCAATCGCTAGTGCTCGATTTCATTTACACGAGTGTCCAGGCGCGAGCCGTTTCGGTCGATGCCCGAGCGATCCTCGCATCGCTCCGCAAGGTTTACGACGCCGGCGATTTGGCGGACGAGATCGAACGAGGGTCGGACGATACGAACTCGCGCTCCCGTTGACCGCGGCGCCGTAAAACGCCTCGGCCTGAAACGCCTCGGCCTGAAACGCGTCGGCCTGAAGCGCCTCGGCCTGAAAGGCCGATTCTACCAGCCCAGGCCGGAGCCGCGCGAGCGGTGGAGGCCTGGGTCAACCGCCGCGCATGGCCTGTCGGCCCTGACAGGGCCGTTCAATAGGGCAACGCGAATTTCGGAACGGCCCCTTTACGGCCGGACGAGGCGTTGACTGCGTGCCCAGGGCTACGCCGCTCGCGCGGCTCCGCCCTAGGCTGATGGAATGAGCCCTTCAGGCTCAGGATACATAAAAGAGGCAGGCGGTCGCACGCAGCAGTTCATTCTTGGCGCTCCGGTTCGACGCTCTTCCGTCGACGGGCAATATGAATTAGATAGAGCACGCCGGCCGCGGCCAATTCCGCGACCAACCACACCACGCGCAGCACGACCGCCGCGGCCACGGCCACCTCCGGCCCCGACATCGGCCGCATCAACTCGGCCATCGCCACTTCGCGAACGACGATTCCGCCGGGAATGAACGACATGAAGCCGAGCACCACCGACACGCAGACGACCATCGTCGTTTGCGGCAATCCGGCGATCGATCCCGCCGAGGATTGCCCCATGCCTCGAAGCACGGCCGTCAAACTCAAACCCATGATCCACCATCCGATGCCGGTGGCCAGCCAGCCGAGCACGAGCGTGCGGTAGCCGATTCGCTCGAGTTGGTCTGCGGCGTCGGGATTGGCCCGCCCGATCCGCGTCAGACGGATCAGGCGTTGATAGACCGGCGGCAGAGTCGGCAGGCCCGAGGCGAGCATGAAGGCCACCGCCGCGGCGATGTAGAGCCAGTTGCGCGCGGACTGCATTGCGATCAGGGCGGCGGCGAGAAACGAGCCCGAAGCCATCATCGTCAGCGTTTCGACGAACACGCCGACGGCGGCGACGGCTCCGCTGACCTCCGGCCCGCGAACCAATCCCGCTCGCAACACCACGACGAGCGCCTTGCCGGGAACGTATTTCCCGACGTGGCCGATGTAATAGGCCCGAATCGCGGCGAATAGTCCGACGCGTTGCCCCATCGCCCGCAGCACTGCAAACCAGAACAGCGCCGAGGGAAGCATCGCGCACAGATAGATTGCACCGGCGGCAATGAGCCAAGCGAGATTCAACTCGAGCGGATGCTTGCGCAGATCGTCGAACGCTTTACCCACGGTGCGATGAACGCCCCAGATCAGCAGCCCGACGATCGCCAGCTTGATTGCCGCGACGAGCCATTTGCGCTGTTGCGGGGTCATGCGGCGCGCCGGCGTTTGCTTTTGGATCGGTTGAGACAAGCGGCTTTGGACGGTGCAAGTCTAACCGCGGTGGCGATGCGGCGGAATTGCCGATTCGCGAGCCGCACCGTTGCAAGCCGTCGAGTTGAATTCGACGGCCAGAAAAGCAGGCAGCGGATCGCCCGCTTCGATCGATGTGCGGTGCCGAAAGTAGCAGGCACACTCCGTGTGCCGTCTGCCGTATTTTGCGGTTTGACAATGGTTGCTACCCTGCTAGCCCGGAGCGTTAGCGAGGCCGCGCCGGTCGGTTACGCAATCTCGCAAACCAGGCTTATTCTGTGCGCCAGGAATCCGCGACACGGCTGCTAAATAGTAGCCCGAAGCGTAAGCGAGGGCAGGCCGCGGCGTAAGCGAGGGCAGGCCGCGATGGCTTCCTCGCTTGCGCTTCGGGCTGGTGTGCCTGCTACACTATGAATCGTCGTGTGCCGGGCCCCTCCTCCCTGAGCTTTCGGCACTTTACAATAGGATCGCCTCGTCGTCGGTCCGCCTCGTCGGTCGCGGCCAAACGCTGTCGGAAACGCCTTTCATGCAACGCGCGATATCGCTGGCCATTCTCGTCGGTCTGGTCGTGCTGCTGGCGATCCTGTTTTACCAGGTGATGATCGGTTTTTTATTGCCGCTCTTCCTGGCGGCGCTGTTGGCGATCCTGTTTCAGCCGCTGCATCAATGGATCGTCCGCGTATTTCGCGGATACAACGGTTTGGCGGCGGCAGCGACGACGATCCTGATTCTGCTGATCGTTCTGGCCCCGTTGGGATTCGTGGTGTTTCGCGCGGCGCGAGAGGCGACGGCAATTCTGTCGCGGTCGCACGGTCCGCAGTTCGATCGGCAAACGCTCGATCGCATCGTCGACAATCTAAACCAGCGTTTCTCGCTCGATCTTTCACCCAAGGAACTGATGCAAGTCGCTTCCGCGAAAGCGCAAGACTGGTTCGGCCCGCTGGCGGCTAAAACACCGGGGTTCTTGGGCGGACTGCTGATCAATTGCCTGGTTACGGTGCTCGGGCTGTACTATTTCCTCGCCGACGGCACGCAACTCACCGCCTCGGCAATGCGGCTGCTGCCTTTGGACCAGAAATATCAGCAGCAACTCGTCGGAAAATTCGTCGAGATGAGCCGTGCGGTCACCAGCGCCTCGCTGCTGGCCGCGCTGACGCAAGGCATTTTGCTCGGCATCGCCTATTATTTCGCGGGCCTCAGCGGCATGTTTCTGCTCACGATCCTTACGATGCTCGCCTCCTTCGTGCCGTTGATCGGCTCATCGGTCGTGTGGGGCTCATGCTGCGTGTGGCTCTTTTTCGACGACAAAGCGACCGCCGCAATGCTGCTGCTCGTTTGGTCGGGAATTGTCGTCGTCGTGGCCGATAATTTCGTCAAACCGATGGTGCTGCACGGGCAGTCGAAGTTGCACCCGTTGCTCGCGCTATTGAGCGTGTTGGGAGGCGTGCAGGTGCTCGGCCCGCTGGGGATCTTTTTCGGTCCGATGGCGGTTGCCTTCTTGCAAGCCGGGCTGACCATGCTCAATACCGAGTTGAACGCGCTACCGGCCGAATTGTCGGCGGCCGGTGAGCCGCTTGGCCAAGATGCGCGAGCGGCGCGTGCCGACGCCGCCCCGGCGAAGAGCCGGCATGCGCGGCAGCGGAAGAAAGGGTGAGGGGTGAGGGGTGAGGGGTGAGGGGTGAGGGGTGAAGGGTGAGGGGTGAGGGGTGAGGGGTGAGAGGTGAGGCTTGGCCGAAAAAATAACTTCTCCACATACCCTCTCCCCTTGCGGGAGAGGGCAGGGTGAGGGGTGCGAAAAGCGGAAGTTGTCGCAAGAATCGAATTTAGCGGAGACCGCAATGTTTGGCGCAGCTTGGATGACGTTGGGAATTTTGGCGGCGGCGATTCAATGGGGCTGGCAGCCACTGCCCGACGGCGGAAAGGAATACATCGTTCAAGTCGAACCGCAGTTGACCGACCTTGAATCGTTCCGCAAGGAAGGATTTACGAGCGCTGTGCCGCCGACGCTGCGCGACATTCGGGAGATCCGCATCGTTGTCGGATCCGAGGCCCTGCCGAACCAGGGCGAAATACCCGCCGCCCCGGCAACGCTGCCGGCCGGCGTGTCGGCCGCGCCGCTCACCACGCCGCTGCGGCTCGACGCGCCTTCGGCGAAAGTGTCGCTGGCCAACGGGCATCAGCCGGCCGAGGCCGTGAACGAAAACGGCGACGCGACACCAGCGGCAGACAACGCCGCCGCGCCGCATTCCGCGCCGCGATCGCCGTCGGACAGGCCGGTCGAAGAATCGCCGCCGGTGTCATCCGCCACGCCGCCCCGGCCGTGGCTGACGCTATTGTTCGTGACCGGCGGATTGATCGTGTCGCTCTCGGGCAACCTGTTTTTGGGTTGGCTGCATTGGGGCGCTCGCAGCCAATATCGGAATCTCGTTTCGCGACTTCGCTCCCAGCGAACGACCACCGATTGACGCTGCCGGCGGCAGGCATTGGGAGGGCGGCACGCGACGCCCACGCCCGCTTGCCTCACCCTGACCCCTCACCCTCGCCTTCGCCTTCACTCTATCTCCCGATCCCGACCCATTCTGCGGGCTGATAGCCGTTGGAAACCCAGCGGGGGGAGTAGGGGCCGTGAACCGGGTCCGGATTGGCTTCCGGCCGCGAGTTGGAAATGCCGAACCAAGCGAGCGCGGCCAAGCGAGCCCGCCGTTCGGCGGCCCGTTGCTGGGCGTTCGCCCGAACAATCACTTCCGGATCTTCGCTGCGCCGCCGCTCTTGTTCGTAGAGCCATAGCTCCGGTGTTTCGCCAGGCGAGATCGTCCGCACGGCGTCGCGGGCCGGCATCGGTGGTTCGGGCACGAGCCGGGCGGCAGGCTGTTGTCCAAATGCCATCGCAGGCCCCAGCAATCCAATTACCAGCGCGAGCGCAAATGTCTTCATATCGGATTCCTCGAAGCGGGAGAGCGGAAAAATACGCAGGCGGGACGGGCGTCGTCGCCGTCTCGCAGACGAAGCCGCGCCGAACGGTGCGCGGCGGCCGCTATTGACCGTTTCGGTTTTGCCGGCCCGTTGCGATTAAACGATTCTTTGCGAAGTGCGGTTTTTGCCGCGGGCGCTATCCGCCGTGGTAAGCGAGCAAAAGATTGCCGGCAAATCGCCCTGGAGCCATGGGCCCCATGAAACGGGCCAATGGCGGGCTCGAATCATCGAGCAGACCACGATAGGCCCGTTCGTCGCCTTCGACGACCAATACATACACCAGCCGGGCCGACTGCCAGCAGCCGATCGTCAATCCGCCGGTGCTTGAACCGGGCTTGAACGGCGAGCCGGCAATGGGGCCGTCGTCGGCGATCACGAACAAGACGGCCCGCCGGCCATTGGCCGACAAATCGTAGGCGCAAGCCGCTTCGCCCACCAGCGCGGAAACATCTTGCCAATGCTGGGGTTGTGGCCGAATCGCATCGGCAACCGGAAAATCGCGGACCACCGCATGCGGCGGCAACGGTTGCCACGACGGATGAGACTGCAAACGAGCGAACCATTCGGCGCTGAGATCCAAGAGCCGGTCGTACGTCAAGGACGGATGCCGCGGCCAGAACGCATGTCCGGCCAGAACCAACAGCAAGCCGGCGGCCGCGGCGACCAACACCTTCCACCGGGCCCGCCGGGCACCAACCGCGCTGCCGAGTCGCATGCCGTTCGCAAGGCACGTTGCCCCTTCACTCGCGCGACCCTGGCACGCTTCTTCTTCACTCGGCCCTCGCCCCTCGCCCCTCGCCCCGGCCAATATCCGCTCGTGCAAGCCCGCCGGTATTTCTACCGCGGCAAACGCGCCGGCCAGCCGCGCATCGAGTTGCTGAGTTCGGTCGTAGCGCAATTGCAATGCGGCGTCGTCGGCCGCTTGCGCCGCGAGCGGCGCCACTTCGGAAAGCTCGATATCCGCGCTGCCAGGGCGGCAGGCGTCGATCATCTCGTGGAGCTTGCGGCGATCCATCATGTGCCCCCTCGACGCGGCGCGATGGGTCCTGCGTCGGCCGCTGGTTGCAGTTCCGCCTCAAACAGCCGCTGCCGTAGATGCGATTTCGCCCGCGACAAGCGACTCATCACCGTTCCGATCGGCAAGCCGAATTGCTCGGCCATGTCGCGATAGGAAAGATTTTCGAAATAAAAGCTCAACAAGACCAATTTGTAATCGTCGGGCAATTCATCGATCGCCGCTTGCAACAATTCGCGATCGATTTGCCAATCTTGCGACACCTCATCGGCGGGCAAGGAGTCGGCGTCGAGCGGCACGGTCAATTCGCGCTCGACCCTGCCGCGATTTTGCGATCTGCAATATGTTCGACGCATGACCGTCATCAGCCAGACCCGAGCGCTGCGCAGGTCGCGAAGTTGCTCGATTTTGCGGTGTGCGATTAAAAAAGTTTGTTGCGTCAGGTCTTCGGCGTCGGCCGAAGTGCCAGTCAGCCGGAAAGCGTAGCGATAAAGTGCGCTGGCGTGTTCGGCGACTAGTTGCGGAAGGTCTATTGCCGGCTTCTCGGCGATTTGGTTTGGCGAGGTCCGGAAATTGGAATCCGTTATCGGCTCTGAACCAGTTGCCGGCTCTGGCATATCGCCTGCCGGCTCTGGCATATTGCCTGCCGGCTCTGGCATATCGTTATGGGGCGGCTCTGGGCTGGCTGCATGGCCATCCCGAGCCCCGTTTTCTTTGGCCGAGCAATCGTCTGTCATCGTCGACTCCTGCCCAACAGATAAGAGACTTGCTGTGGCGGATTTATTCCAAGGCTGGTCGCGAGAAGATCAGATTTCGTTGATTTCCGGCGGCGAGTGGATCTTCCGTCCGTCATTCTAAAGTTTTTTCGCTCGCGGTGGGAATAAATTGCCTGGCGACCGGCTCTTTTATGGTAGCGGAGCGTGGGAATGGCCCGCGCCTACAAACGAGACAGCGTTCCTTCAGGCGAAAGGTGCTGAGATGAAGAAGTTTGCAGCGATGTTGATGTTGGTGTGCACGCTTGGCGTGATGGGTGTCGTGGGCTGCGAGGGAGACAAGAAGCCGGCCGTTCCGTCGACGCCTTCGACCCCGACGACTCCGTCCGAGAAGGACAAGATGTCGGGCCCGGCCACGCCGACGACCCCGGCCACGCCGACGACTCCGGCTCCATCCTCGTCGAAGTAAATTCTGCGTTGAGCCGCACGACCGTGGGGCGATTGATCGCATCCAGTCCGCCGGCACGAGCCAAGCGAATGGGACGGCTATCCGCAAGGTGCGCCGTCCCATTGCTATTTGCGGGCGGCCGATTGAGGCCAAATTGGGGCGATTCGTCGCGGCATCAGGCCCGCTTCGGCCTCGGCACGCGGCCTCCCCGCCGCCGGCCTTTCTCGTTCGACTCCTTGCGCCGGGCGTCGACTTCATCGACCGGTTTGCCGATCGCGTCGCGCATTTTTTCGATCCGGTCGCGAATCGAAGCGGCCCGCTCGAATTCCAGCGACTCGGCGGCCGCATACATCTCGGCTTCGAGCTCGGAGAGATATTCTTCGGTGATGTATTGGGCCTCGTCGGTGCGGCCGACGACGGCATTGGCGCGTGCATGCGCCTCGGCTTCGGATTCGATTCCCGCACGGATGCTTTTGCGAATGCTCGTGGGCGTGATGCCGTGCCGGCGATTGTATTCTTCCTGGAGCGTTCGGCGGCGTGAGGTTTCATCGATCGCACGCTGCATCGATTCGGTCACGGCGTCGGCGTAGAGAATCACCTTCGCGTTGACATGCCGTGCGGCGCGCCCGATCGTTTGCATCAGCGACGTTTCGCTGCGCAAGAAGCCTTCTTTGTCGGCATCGAGAATTGCCACCATCGACACCTCCGGCAAGTCGAGCCCTTCGCGCAATAGGTTGACGCCCACGAGCGCGTCGAAGCGCCCCGAGCGCAAATCGCGCAACAGCTCGACGCGTTCGAACGCGTCCAATTCGCTGTGCAGCCATTTGCAGCGGACTTTTTGCTCCGACAGGTAAAACGACAGATCCTCGGCCAATCGTTTGGTGAGCGTGGTGACGAGCACGCGCTCGCCCGCCGCCGCCCGTTCCTTGATTTGCCCCAACAGATGTTGGACCTGTCCGCGCGCCGGGCTGATTTCGATGACGGGGTCCAACAAGCCTGTCGGGCGAATGATTTGCTCGACGAATTCGCCGCCGGTTTTTTCGAGTTCATAAGGGCCGGGCGTCGCGGAGACGAAAATCGCCTGTTTGATTTTCGCCTCCCATTCGTCGAATTTCAGCGGCCGATTGTCGAGCGCGCTGGGAAGCCGGAAGCCATGCTCGACGAGCGTCGATTTGCGGGCAAAATCGCCGTTGAACATCCCCCGCACCTGCGGCACCGTGGAGTGCGATTCGTCGACCAGCAGCAAGAAATCCTCGGGAAAGAAATTGTAGAGCGTGTCGGGAGTCGAACCGGCCGGCCGGCCGCTCAAGGGCCGGCTGTAGTTTTCGATCCCCGGGCAATAGCCCACCTCTTGCATCATTTCGAGATCGAAACGCGTGCGGGCGTTCAATCGCTGGGCCTCGAGCAGCTTGCCCGCCGAACGCAATTGCTCGAGCCGCTGCTCGAGCTCCTCCTTGATCGTCGAGATTGCCGCGGCGATCCGTTCTTCGGGCAACACGAAATGCTTGGCCGGATAAATGAAAAGCTGCTCCTGCCGGTCGATGATTTCACCGCTCGTAGGATTGATGAGCGAAAGCTGCTCGACCTCGTCGCCCCAGAATTCGATTCGATAGGCAAATTCTTCATACGAAGGCCAGACCTCGACACAATCGCCGCGCACGCGAAACTTGCTGCGTTGGAATTCGATGTCGTTTCGCTCGTATTGCACGTCGATCAGCTTACGCAGCATTTCGTCGCGATCGATCTGTTGCCCGCGCCGCAGGCCGACCATCATCGAGCGGTAGTCCTCCGGCGAACCCAAGCCGTAGATGCACGATACGCTCGCCACGACGATCACATCCCGCCGGCTGACCAAGGCGCTCGTGGCCGCCAACCGCAAGCGGTCGATCTCCTGGTTGATCGAGGCGTCTTTCTCGATGTAGATATCCCGCTGCGGGATGTAGGCTTCGGGCTGATAATAGTCGTAATAGCTGACGAAATAATGGACCGCGTTGCGCGGGAAAAACTCCTTGAACTCGCTATAAAGCTGGGCGGCCAGCGTCTTGTTGTGCGAGAGCACCAGCGTCGGCCGCTGCACCGCGGCCACGACATTGGCCATGGTAAACGTCTTGCCCGACCCGGTAACGCCCATCAACACCTGGGCGCGCCGGCCGCCGCGCAGGCCATCAATCAATGCGGCAATGGCTTGCGGCTGATCTCCGGCGGGCTGAAAGTTGCTGACGAGTTGAAAATCCACGTCTGCGTTTGCCTCGATGGAACGAAACGTCGCTCGACCCATCGAGCGCTCGTCACCTTAAGCATAGTGATCGAAGCAAGAGAAGAGTAGCGCGCCGTCGGCGGCCAAGAATGCGGCGCGAGATCGGCAGAAAAAAAACGGCCCTGGCGCCGCGCCGCAACACGGACGGGGCAGGAATCCATTGTTGCGGGGGACATCCTCTTTCGACGACATCCTTCGGCAGCCAGGGCCGCTTGATCGGGGCGAGGTCTCGATAATCGCGATGCAAATGGCCGCCATCGCTCGCGCGGCCGGTCGAGGAATCTTTTTGTCCGATAGCGGACATAAGGTTACTAATCATGCCGCCATACGGAGCCGCTGGCTAGGTGCCAATTGCGACCCAAAATGCCGCCAAAACGACCCATTCAACACCGTTTACGTCGCCATGGTGCCGTGAACATACACACAGCTACCGAGAGGGCGACGACCGCGATTGCGCGGCGGATGGCCGAGCTGCCGGCAATGGATCGTCCGGCACTCCACCGAGCAGACCCTCTTGCAGGGCGAAGCGGGCCAATCCGGCGGGTCCGCGAATCCCCAGTTTGCCGCGGATGCGGCGATCGTAGCGTTGCACCTGGCGGGGCGTTATCCCCGTCAGTTTGCCGATCTGCTGCGGATCCCGATCCTCGGCCAGATGGCGGAGCATCTCGCGTTCGCGCGGGCTCAACGTCGACAATCGCGACTGCGCCGGCTTTCCGGACAATCGGATCAAACGCTGCTCCACCTCCGGCGAACGATATTCGCCGCCCGATAGCACGTGCCGCATCGCGATCACCAAGCTCTCGAAGTCCTCGGATTTCGTGATAAAACCGGCAGCCCCGCAAGCCAGCGCCCGGTCGATCAACGAATCGCGAGGGAAACCGCTCAAGAAGAGGATCCGAGTGCCGCTCGAATGTCGTGCGATCTCCACCACCGCATCGAAAGGATCCGGCCCCGGCATGACGATGTCCATCAGCAACAAGTCGGGCCGCTTCGCCCGACAAACCGCCGTGGCCAGCCCAGCATTCGGCACCGCGGCCAGCACATGAAAGCCGCGCGTTTCCAGGCGGATTTGCACCGACATGGAAACGATCGGATGGTCGTCGCAGAGCACGACCGTTGGACGGCGCTCTTTCATGGCAAACTCGTTGGTCACTCGCCGGCGCCGCGGACATCGAACACGACAATCGCTCGAACCTCCGCCGATACTCGCCCGGATTATTCATGGCGCCACACTAGCCCGAAGCGTAAGCAAGGGGGCCAGCGAGGCTTACCCTCGCTAACGCTTCGGGCTACCAGTTTGCAGCGTGTAGCGAATTCCCGGCGCCACGAATAATCCGGGGCTTGAAGTCAGGAAAAACCTGCGTAAAAAATTATAACATAATTCTTGCACCCCGCGGCTTTGAATTCCAATTGCAGCCGCTCGGCAAGACAGGCCGCCTCCCTGGCGCGATTGCGGCTTGCCGCACGTGGGCACGCGAATCGACCGACGGGAATTGCCTTGGAAGGCCGCCCGCGGGTTCGCTCGTCAAAAAATGTCGCGGATGCGAAACTCGCGCGCCGCCAAGCCGCCTTCAAGGGATCACGGTCGCTGCGCGCCCTTGTCGCGCTCCAGGCTGGCCTGCTCGGTGAGCGGCCCGATCGCCCGCAGATAGGGGCGCCAGCTTTCCAGGCGTTTCGGGCCGACACCCGAAACTGCCCGCAATTGGTCGATCGAATTGAACCGGCCATGCGCGGCCCGCCAGGCGACGATCCGCCGCGCCAGCGTTTCGCCGAGCCCCGGCAATTCGATCAACTCGGGCCAATCGGCCTGATTCACGTCGACGCGAAAAGCAGCCGCCGGACGGCTGCTGCGATCGAGATCGATCAACCGGCCGCGCAATTTGGCTTGCGAAATCCAATAGGCCGAAATCGCCGCCAGCGCAAACAGCGCGAGCCCGGCGATCGCCGCTTGATCCGCGCGACGCAAAAGGCGATTCGCAGCCGATTCCGCCGGTTTTTCCAGACCCATACGCGACTCAACGGGATCCGCACTTTTCCCCCTAAAACCACACACCCGCGCATCCCCTTGACCACCACCTAACCGCCGTAAAGACGGCGGCATGGAAGCCTTCGACCAGCTACGCCACGCCGCCCGCGCCCGTCGAGATAAAATGATCGACGATGCCCGGCTCGAATGCGAAAAGACTCTTTCTCAGATCGCCGCGCTGGAAAGCGTTCTAGCCGCCCAGGGCGACACACGCGGGCCAACGAACATCACGGCCCATATCACCAACATTCTACCGACCGATCGGCCATTCACGAGCCCCGACATTGTAGCGGCATTGGAAAAGGCGCACCCGGTGGCGATTGTGGAGCAAGCGGGCGGTTGACTGCGCCATGTACCGATTGATTTGCAAGGGGATCGTGAAGCGGGTCAACGTGCGCCGTGGCAAGAAATGCCGGGAGGCAACGTCGGTGGTGTAGGCGATGGCCAGCGTGAACGTCGTCGTGGACGATCCGTTTGCCGGGATGCCGCTACGCGAGGCCGCCTACCGCTTGCTACAGGGCCGGCCCGCTTACGCTCACGGAATTGGCGGTGGAGTTGAACGCGGCCGGCTGGCAATCGTCGCGGACCGTCAAGGAATTCCGCGAAATACGCTCGGGCGCGCGCTGTGGGCCGATGAGCGGTTCAAGCGGGACGGGGAGCGGTGGGGGGTGCGTATAATGGGTATGCAGGCATTATGCACAGCGTGCGGTTGCGCGTGCATAAGTGTGCAGATGTGCGCAATCGCGTGCAATTTTGTCCATTTAAGTCCATTTGCACATAAGACTTATGCAACGAGTTTCGCCCCTAGAACCTCCCAGACTCAAAAAGTCAACAGCAAGATTCGGCTTGTTTTTTGGTTCTGACGATCGCAAGTCTTTACTTGGATGCTGTTTCCGTGTGAGCGTCAGGTTTGTGGGTAAACTTGGCCCTTAGTTTGGGTGGTCCCGCCAGAAGGATTCCCATTGGCTATCTTCGCTGAGCCACAGGGCGCGAAGGTGGCACACCGCGTCGGCGCCGTCGACGCCCCAACGCAT
>DATAWG010000122.1 GCA_036267355.1 Pirellulales bacterium
CGGACGGACACGATCTTATAAAAGCCCTCGACTTCCGCCCGGCGGTCCGTTAGACTTTGGGGCTTGTCGCATTTTCCTAATCCTAGCCCCTAACCCTAACCCCTCGCCATGTACGCGATCATTTCCGACGGCGGACGACAATATAAGGTCGAAGAAGGCCAAACGCTTCATCTCGATTATCGCAGCCTGTCGGCCGGCGCCGAGGTAAAGTTCGACAAGGTGCTGGCTTATAGCGACGGGTCGAAAACGACGCTAGGCAGCCCGCTCGTGGGCGGGGCAACCGTCACCGGCGAAGTCGTCGGGCTGGCCCAGGGGCCGAAACTGGTCGTGCAACGCTTCCGTCGCCGCAAGAATTCCCGCCGCCACAACGGCCATCGCCAATTGCATACGACCGTGAAAATCTCAAAGATTTCAGTCGGCTAATCCCTGCCTTCGACCGCGGCCTGAAAGGCCGCTTCTGTCAGCCCGAGCCTTCGGGCGTTCAACCGCGGCGGGCGTCGATGTTTAGCGAGCGCATTTGCCCGACGTACCATGCGCGCCACGCCTTTTGGTCGAATTGGAAATTCACGTGGGTGAGATTCATCAGTGCGCCGAGCACCTGCTGATTGTCGAGCGTTTCGACGGTTTCTTTCGTCTGGCCGCCCACCGACATGCCGCCGGAGCGGTTGTTGCCGGGGCCGCTGGCAAACGTGGTCGACACTTGGCCGGGCGTTCCCTGCTGCTCGATGTGGTGGTGGGTCGTTCGCAACACATCGATCAGCGGACTGATCGCCGATTTATCGCCCAGCGCCCCCAAGCAGAGCGCTGCCTGGTTGATGCGGGCATTGTCGGTGCTTCTGAGAGCGGCGATATAGAATGGCACGACTTCCGGATGATTCGCCGCCACGAGCCGATCGAGGGCCGTTAGGCGAACTTCTTCGTCCGGATCGTCCATCGTCCGCGATACGACCACGTTCATGGCCGAGCCGTTGCCGATGTGCAGCAATTCTTCGATCAACAAGATTTTCACATTTCGAGTGCGTTCGTTGACGACCATTTGCGTCAAACCGGGAACGGCGGCCGGGTCGTCGATCTTCATCAACTCGTCGTGGAGTTGGTCGTATCGCTCGGGATGCTTGTCGAGCGTGCGCCGCCAGCGGTTCAATTTTGCGGTGCAATCGCTTTCCGCCTGGACCTCCTTGCGGTTTGCCTCCAGTAGCTCGACTTCCTGCGGCAGTCGCCACGCGCCCTTATATTTCACGAAACCTTGCTGGCGTTTCAAATCATCGGGGTGAACCCAGCGGCCGTCGATCTGGGCGAAATCAAGCGCGGCGCGGGCCGGCTTGTGATTCGGATCGAGCGCAATGATCCTCTCGAGATGGGCCTGCCGCTGCTTCGGCAAGCTGTGGATGCGGCACCATTCGGCCAACCGCCATTGATCCTCGACCGTGTCGGCGTAGGTCGGCGCGATGCGCTCATATTCGGCTTCGGCCGGGGGTTGTGGAATGATCTGCTTGATCTGGCTTTTATCGAGCGTTATCTGGCCGCCGGAAATGGTGCGGATAACCGTCTGACTGGCCGGTGTGCCGGGCACCTTGATCTCTTCGCCCTGAACCTGCCCGTCGTTGGTGAGAACGAAGATTTCCGCGCGGACCGTGGTGGGGAAAAATGCAATCAAAGCAACGCCAATTGCCGCCGTAACGTAGCAGGCACACTCCGTGTGCCGTCTGCCAACCAAGTGACCTACTACCCTACGGCAGGCTCGAATCAAAGCCATAGCGAGCGACGGCACACGGAATGTGCCTGCTACCGGCGACGGCACACGGAGTGTGCCTGCCGCAGAGGCCGGCCGTCTCAGCCACGATAAGCAGTCAGTACGTAGCATCGCGTTTCTCCTGCCTACTCGAACAATCATCGGCATCGTATCCAGCGGAATCGATCGTGGTTGGGAGGCGCGGTCCCTCGTTTGCGATTCGGGCGAGTGTAGTTTGGCCCCCGGGATTGCCACCCGAGCGGCGGCAGCCTACGATCAAATCCGCTGGGCGGCGGCCTTTTACAGTATACCGAAGCCGCTTTGGGCCGGGCAATTGAAAACCGCCACCGGTTCGGCGCCGTGACGCCCGGATCCGTGCAGAAATCAATCATTCCGATTTTTCCGGAGAATTCGGCATGAGCCGATCGGTCGACGAGCATCGCGCCGAAGCGCCGCCGGTTGTGCGGTGTGCGGTGATCACGATCAGCGATACGCGAACGCTCGAAACCGATCGTGGCGGACAAACGATCGTCGATCGGCTCACGGCGGCGGGACACACGATTGCCGATCGGCAAATCACTTCCGACGACCCGGCACAAATCGGCCGCATCCTGACCGCCCTGAATGAGCGGACCGACATCGATGCCATACTGCTGACTGGGGGCACCGGCATCGGCAGCCGCGATCAGACATTCGAAACCGTCGGCAGTCTGCTTTCAAAGCCGCTACCGGGCTACGGCGAGCTATTCCGCATGTTGAGCTATGAACAGGTCGGAGCGGCGGCAATGCTCAGCCGGGCGATCGGCGCCCTGATGGGCCGCAAAGTGCTGCTGACGATGCCCGGCTCGGTCGCCGCTGTCGAATTGGCGATGGATAAGCTCATCCTGCCGGAATTAGGCCACTTGGTCCGCGAAGCTCGGCGATAAGCCATAGCCGCGGCGAAGCCGGGCGGAAAGTAGCAGGCACACTCCGCGTGCCGTCGGCCCCGCAAACGCGGCCCCGACCACCAGCCACGGAAAAGCGCTTTTATGCGCCGCCCGCGCCCGTTTGTGTGTGCCGCCCGCCGCGTGGCGCTGACGGCACACGGAGTGTGCCTGCTACAATTCGAGCCATTTTCTCGCACCGTGGGGCAATACCGATGTGCGAGCTCGCGAATTGACCTGGAGCGACGGGGCGGGGACGGCTATTCTAGGCCGCCCAAATTGCCGGAATGATTTGCTCGATCGGCTGGGTTGCCCGCGCTCAGAGGTTTGCTCGATTACGGGCGACGGCATGCTCGCAAGGAGGCGCTGCGGATGAAAAGGTTCGTCGTCGTTTTATGCTTGGCCGCGGCGGGCGGCAGTTGGCTTTTCTTTCAGAAATTCAGTCTCGACGGGCTCGAGAAAATTGCCGTCCGGCCTCGGGCCGTCGCGCCCGTTTCACCGCCCGGCGATCAAATGGCCGCGGCTGATGGCATGGTGCCGTTTGCTCGGCAGGGCAACACGATTCGCATTGCTTCGTATGATATTCAAGCGTTCGGGCCGGCAAAGTTCGGCCAGCCGCTGGCGATGAAGGTGATTGTCGAATTGTTGCGGCGGTTTGATGTGATCGCGCTCGAGGAGGTTCGCTCGCCGCGCGACGACCAAATGCCACGGCTCGTCGAATTGTTGAATGCCACGGGCAGGCACTACGACTTCGTGATCGGTCCGCGGCAGGGAGCCGAGGAAGCTCCGGAGCAATTTGCCATCGTGTTCGACGCGGCCAGCGTTGAAGTAGATCGAAGCACGGTCTACACGGTCGACGATCCCGGCCGGCGGATGGCGCACGATCCCTTGGTGGCCAGCTTTCAAGTTCGCGGACCGGCCAATGACGAAGCATTTACGTTTACGCTCGTCGATGTGCATGTTGCTCCGGAGCATCGTGAGGCGGAACTGACCGCCCTGGCGCAGGTATGCCGGGCCGTGCGGAGCGTCAGTATCCAGGGCCGACTGGAAGACGACATTATCCTGGCGGGAAATTTCAACGCCGACGACCAGCACCTCGGCGCCCTGGGCGAAATCCCGAACTCGACAACCGCGCTTGCGGCGATGCCGACCAACACGCGCGGCACCCGGATGTGCGACAATATCGTGTTCGACCGGCTGGCGACGACCGAGTTCACTGGCCGCGCGGGAGTCGTGGATCTGATGCACGAATTCAATCTCTCGATGAGCCAAGCCCTCGAAGTGTCCGACCATTTGCCGATCTGGGCCGAATTCAGCATCTACGAAGGGGGCCAAGTCGGGCATATGGCCGAGCGAGCGACAGGTGCGGTGCGGGAATAGTGGTTAGTGGTTAGTGGTTCGGAGCACGCCGATTTTTCCGAGTCACGAGTCACGAGTCACGGCGTGCCACCCCTCTTGTGCGGCTATTTCTCTCTTAGCCATTCCAACTCTGGCCGCGTTCGTTGCGCTCGATTATGCTGATTTAGCGCGCCAGAATGCTTTCTACCGGGGGCTCCGGACTGTTTTTTTAATCGGCCGCTCGTGAATCGATCCCTCTTGCCTGATTGGCCGACCATGCTCGGCTGGCTGTTCGCCTTTGCCGTTGCGCTCGCGGCGTTGCTGCCGGGCGCGGCCTGGGCTCAGGATCAGATTACGATTACGGCGCCCGAGCTGAGCGTGCCGGAATCGACTTCGACGCAAACCGGCTCGTTCGATGTCTCCATCGCCGCCAGCGGCTCTTCCTTGCCCGAGGTGAGCGATTTCAATGTGAATCTGCAATTGTCGGGCGGCGGCGTGCAATTCACCGGCGGAACGGCGACGACCGACATTCCGTACATCTTTGCGGGGCAAACATCTGGCCCGACAGTGCCTCCGCCAACCGGCGGCGGCACGATGATCGATGCCACCGACTATGCAAGCAGTCCGCCGACGCTTGTGAACGGCGACGGCTTGGTGAGCGTCGATTATTCGGTTCCGGCAAACACTAGCGGCACATTCGCGATTACCTTCATTACTTCGAACTCGAGTGGCTCGGCAACGGCGCTCGACAATCAATACGCGCAGGCAATTCCCTTCACGGTGCAAAACGGCACATTGACCGTTGTTCCCTCGACCGTGTATTGGTATGGCAACACGGATTCGAACTGGAACACGCTCTCAGGCTCCAACTACATCACCAATTGGAGCACCAGCTCGACCGGCTTCACCGATGCCCATGCGCTTCCGGGCGCGACAACCGACGTTTATTTCAACGGCCACGGATCGAATCTGAACACCACGCTCGGCGCGAATCTTTCAATCAAGGGGCTGACATTCACTTCGGCGGCGACAAGCCCGGTCTCGATCAGCGGAGACACGCTATCGATCGGCGCCGATGGCCTGAATTTGAACACCGGGGCGGCCGCCATCACGATCAATAGCGGCGTCATGCTTTCCGCGAGCCAGACCTGGGCGATCGCCAGTTCGAACCCGCTGACACTCGGCGGCACACTGTCGCTGGCCGGCCAGACGCTAACCAAAACGGGCAGCGGAACCGTGCGCATCACCGCCGCGCCCTCGCTCGCCAGTGGAAGCGTTTTGGCCGTCACTGCCGGCACCGTGCAACTCGATGTCAGCAGCGGCACGGCCAGCGTCGGCTCGAATGCAACGGCCACGGTGGCCGCTGCCGCCACGCTGCAATTGGCCGGCTCGGTGTCGGCCCTATCCGACGGTTCGGCGATCGACCCCGCCGACGGAAATTTGGTGAACATCACCAACGACGGCTCGACCGCCAGCGGAGGCGGGCTGCTTGTGACCGGCACGAACCAGTCGGTCGGCGTTGTCAGCGGCGCATCGACCACCACTGGCGGGGCAACCACCTATACCGGTGATACCGTGGTCGGCAACGGTTCGACCGGCGCGAGTCTGACCGTTTCGCAAGTATTGCAAAACTCGCTCTCGATCAATGCCGGCTCGACGGTGACGATTCGTCCCTCCGGATCGGCCGCGAATCAAGGCGCGGCCATTGCAAGCAGTTCAACCGCCGTTGCTGCGACGTCTGACGCGGCGATTGTCGCGGCCGTTTCGCCGACGGTCGCAGCCACCGTGCTATCCAACGCGGCATCGCCGGCAAGCGGCTCGACCAATGCGGGGAACGCTTCGGCCGTATCGCCCGCGCCAGCCAGCGCCGCTTCAGCGGCTATTTCCACGATGCCAAGCATCGCCGCTGCGCCGGCCACACCGGCTGGCGATCCATTCTTGAGCATCCAGAATGTGATCAGTTCAGGAGGAAATCCGCCGAACGTCCCGGCTCGCGTCGCCAACCTCGTGGCGACCGCAGCCTTGCCCTCCGACGCTGTGTCCCCGGACTCAGGGCCGCCCGTCGCAATGTTGGCCACTTCGACGCCAGTCGATGCGCTCGAGGCTCGACCATCAAGTTCGCTGGCCACTATTTCTGCTGGCGACCTGGTTTTGCCTTCCTCGCTCGTTGCCCTCGGCAACTCACTCACGGCGACTGCCGGTGGGAACGCGTGGAGTAGCGTCGCGTGGATGGAAGCGGGGGGCGCGGGATCGCAATTCCAGAACGAGGCGAATCTGACATTTTCCGCCACACCGCTCGGCGGAATCGCGACGTTTGCGCTCGGTTTGCCGGCAATCGGCGGCGGGAATCCGGTTCCCGAGCCGTCGACGCTGGTCCTCCTGCTGCCGTGGGTCGCGGCGTTGGTTGCCTTGGCTGCGCGTCGTCGGCGAAAGGCGTCGGCTCCTGCGATTGCTGGTGCGCCGGGCTCTTGACGCCTGAGAATCCAGGACCTATCGTGGCTCTGAGCGTCCTGGATGTTCGCGTATGAATCGGGGCGACCATCTTTGCGAGCGTGGCGGAATTGGCAGACGCACCAGCTTGAGGGGCTGGCGGTAGCAATACCGTGGAGGTTCAAATCCTCTCGCTCGCATTTCGGGGGCCACCGCCCAGTCGCTGCCCCGTTTCGGACCATGCCTCGGTAAAGCGCCCCTTCGGGGTCGCGCTTTCTTCTGCCGACCGATGTTTGCGAGGAGCCCACTCGATGCGATTCTGGATCGTTCCGGCCCTGGCGATTCTGGCGATCACCGGCCGCCTGTCGGCGGCTGAGCAGGCGCCGCATCGGCGTCCGAATATCGTATTCATCTTGACCGACGATCTCGGTTGGTGCGATCTCGGCTGCTACGGAAGCACTTTTTACGAAACGCCCCATCTCGATCGACTTGCCGCCGAGGGAATGCGGTTCACCGAGGCTTATGCGGCTTGCAATGTTTGCTCCCCCACCCGGGCAAGCATTTTGACCGGCAAATATCCGGCCCGGCTGCACCTGACGAACTTCATCGGCGGCGATCGGCGTGGAAAGCTGAACCCGGCAGCCTATCTCCACCATCTGCCGCTCGAAGAATTCACGCTTGCAAAAGCGCTGAAGGAAGGGGGCTACACGAACGGATTTTTCGGCAAATGGCACTTGGGCGGAAAACCGTTCTATCCCCAGCACCAAGGTTTTGATGTGAACGTCGGCGGTTGCGAATATGGCTCGCCGCCGACATATTTCAGCCCGTATCGGATCCCGACCTTGCCCGATGGCCCGAAGGGAGAATACCTGACCGATCGGCTCACCGACGAAGCGATCAACTTTGTCGAGAAGAATAAAGACAAGCCGTTCTTTTTGTATCTTTGCCATTATGCCGTTCACATCCCGCAGCAGGCGAAGGCCTCGATCGTGGCCAAGTATCGCGCCAAGGCGAAGCAATTGCCGCCGAGCGCGGGACATGAATTTTTGCCCGAAGGCGAAGTGCAAACGCGGCAAATTCAAAACAATCCGGTATATGCGGCAATGGTCGAAAGCGTCGACCAAAGCGTCGGCCGCATCCTGCAAACGCTCGATGATCTTCGCCTGCGCGACAACACGATCGTCGTCTTCAATTCCGACAACGGCGGCCTGTCGTCGTCGACCGAAGGGGCGCCGACCTCGAACGTGCCGCTCCGCGCCGGCAAGGGCTGGAACTACGAAGGCGGATTGCGCGAGCCGCTCATCGTCCGCTGGCCCGCCACGATCAAGCCCGGCAGCACATGCGCCACCGCCGTGATCAGCAACGACTACTACCCGACATTGATCGAGGCCGCCGGCTTGCCGCCCCGCCCGCGGCAAACCCTGGATGGGGTCAGTTTATTGTCGCTGTGGAAAGGCGGAGCGCTAGCCGAGCGGCCGTTGTTCTGGCACTATCCCCACTACTCGAATCAGGGCGGCGGGCCGAGCGGCGCTATCCGCGTCGGCGATTTCAAGCTCATCGAATGGTTCGAGACTATGCACATCGAACTCTACAACATCGAAGACGACCTCGGCGAACATCGCGATCTTTCCAAATCGATGCCCGCCAAGACGGCCGCGCTCCGCGATCAATTGCACGCCTGGCGGAAGTCGGTCGATGCGACGATGCCCACGCCGAATCCCGACTACACTCCGCTGAAAGCGCGGCGGCTCGGTATTCTCGACGGCGGCCATTTGCCGACCTCGTATGTCGTTACCCAAACCGCCGACGAAGCCGACGACTAAGATCTGGTGGAAGAAGGGGGACTGGCTCCGAGCCGGGTCGAAAAAGCCTGAATAGAAGAGTTGCCGCGAGGCGCCCGTCCCCATTCTTTCACATCCCATGACGCGATCGCCCACCATGAGCAGCCACGAGCCACGCCGGGATCGCGCGAAGCCGGCATCACTGAAAGCCGCGCGGCCCAAATTTACCGCGCTCGACGTGCGTCCGCCGCTCGCTCCGATGGAAGCGACCTTGGTCGACGAACCGCCGGTCGGCCCGCAGTGGCAATACGAGCCGAAGTGGGACGGTTTTCGCTGCGTGGCTTTTCGCGACGGCGACGAACTGTTTCTCGAATCGAAATCGGGAAAACCGCTGGCCCGCTATTTTCCCGATCTTGTCGAGTCGCTGCGAGCGATCGCCGCGAAACGCTTCGTGATCGACGGCGAAATCGTGATTCCGATCGAGGGCCGGCTGTCGTTCGACGATCTGTTGATGCGCGTGCACCCGGCGGCAAGCCGAGTGCGCAAGCTCGCGGCCGAGCATCCGGCGATGTTCATCGTGTTCGATTTGCTGCTCGACGAGCGCGGCAAATCGCTTTTGGATGCGAAGCTCCAAGAACGCCGCGAGCGGCTGGAAGCGTTTGCGGCAAGATTCTTCGCCGCCGCGAGCGATATCCGTCTGTCGCCGGCCACGAGCAAGGCGGCCGGGGCGCGGAAATGGTTCGAGGCCGTCGGCGGAAATCTCGATGGCATCGTTGCCAAACGTCTCGATTTGCCGTACCGAGCCGGCAAGCGCGACGGCATGCAAAAGATCAAGCATCAACGAACGGCCGACTGCGTCGTCGGCGGATTTCGATACGGCAGCGGCAAACGCGTCGTCGGCTCGCTCTTGCTCGGGCTCTACGACGACCATGGGCTTTTGCATCACGTCGGCTTCACTTCGAGCTTTTCCGCTGCCGAACGCAAGCGCGTCACCGAGATCGTCGAGCCGCTGCACGGAACGTCGGGCTTCACCGGCAGTGCGCCGGGCGGGCCGAGCCGATGGAGCACTCGTCGCAGCGACGAATGGGAGCCGCTCAAACTGAAGCTGGTGGTCGAGGTGCAATACGATCATTTCACCGGCGGCCGATTCCGCCACGGCACTCGATTGCTCCGTTGGCGCGCCGACAAGAAACCGGCCCAATGCACGCTCGATCAGGTCGACCGGCGCAACGCGTCGATCTTGAAGCTATTCGGTGCGGAAAAGCCCCGGCGGAACAATCGGCGAACGTAGGCGGCGCACATGCGCACGCGGCCCCATCGCGAAAAGCACGCCACCGTTGGCCCCCTCACGAACGTTTCGGCCTGGTAGTTTTGGGCCGGCACGCTAGCCCGAAGCGCTGGCGAGAAGGCCTCGCCTTCCCGCGTTGCTACTTGCAATCCGCCGCTAGGCGAGCCGGTCGAGCGTCCATGCGACCGTGTCGAGCCGGCGACTGAAGTGCAACAGCGGCGCGCGATCGGGCAGAGCGATGCCGAAAGGCGCCGTGAGCGTGTTGCGTTCGATGATCGCTTCGGCCGGCTCCAGCGGCCAAACCGGATGATCGATTTCGCTCCGAAATAGCCGCCCGCGCCGGTCGGCCGAGTAGAGGCAGAACCGCGCGGTGAGCCAGTTGGCGAGCGATTCCGGCGCGATCGATCGGCCAATGGGCAAACAGCAGATCGTGCCACGCCATGTGAACCCCCCAAGCCCGCCGAGGCACCGACCACGCGCGGCTTCGACTAGCCTTCGTGGCAAGAACTTGCTGCGGCATAGCAGTTGCTCGGAATGCTGGGTGCTTCCTTGGGACACTTAATGATTATCCGGTCCGGCGAATAAATCTTAACCGCCAAGTTGCCATGGCATTCGCATTCGAAGCCGATGAATCGGTGCAGCACGGCGTGCGGCGGATCGTCCGCGCGCAGTTGAAGAAGGCAAGCAAAGAATTGCAGGAAATAGAGAGCTCGTCCAAGTCCAGCGAAGCGGTTCATTCCGTTCGCAAGCGATTCAAACGGCTTCGCGCAATTTGCCGCTTGGTGCGCGACCGATTGGGCGAAAAAGCTTACCGGCATTTGAATTATCAGTTTCGCGATGCCGGCAAGCCGCTCACCGAAGCGCGCGATTCGGAAGTGCTTGTCGAGACTTTTGATAAGTTGATGCGGGAATCGGCCGACAAAATCAACTGCGAGGATGTGGCGCCGATTCGCCGCGGCCTCGAGCTCAATCAAACAAAGGTTCACCAGCGCGTGCTCGGGCAGAAGGATACGCTTTGCGACATTCACAAGATTGTCGAAGATGCACGCTCCGAGACCGATCCTCTACCGATCGGCTGCGGCGGATGGTCGGCAATTCGCAAGGGACTCAAGCGCGGCTACACAAGTTGCCAGCAGGCCTGCGCCGCGGCCGCTGCCGATGCCTCCAACGAAAACCTGCATGAATGGCGAAAACAAGCGAAATACTTCTGGCATGAGTTGCAGCTCATCGAATCGATCGATCCAGCGGCCATGAAACCCATGGCCAACGCGGTTCACGAGCTGACAAAGCGACTTGGCGACGACCACGATCTTGCGGTTTTGAAACAGACTGTCAACGAGCGGAGCGATAGGTACGGTGGCGAAGCGACGATCGAAAAGCTGTTGCCGCTGATCCCGCCGCGGCGGGTGCATTTGCAAAAAGAAGCGTTTGAAATGCAGCGTAAGCTCTTTGTCGAAGATGCCGACAACTTTCTCGATCGGTTGAAGGATTTTTGGAAATCGTGGCGAATGGCCGAGAAGTTCGTGCGCAGCGGCTAATCGCCATGTTGCTCCGCGGCGGCTTGAAAACGAGCATCGCGAACCCTGACGGCTCAGCCGGACGGCGCCTGGTGGTTAGGGAGGCGCGAGCGTCCGGCCGGTCGTCAAGAACCACTATTCACGAGCCACTATTCACGAGCCACGCGCCACGAATCACGAATCAAATCGCAACGCGTGTGGCACGGTAGTTGTAGCAGAGTTGGCAGACGACCGTTGTCGGTCGTCTTTATTCGAACCATCCCCTGCTTCCAAGAATCGGAGATAGATCATGAGCGCATCGTCTTGGTTTTCGAAAATGACAGGCACAGGCATGAAATTGGAGAATTTGGAAAATTTGCTCGTGCTCCAGTTGGAGGATCTCTACAGCGCCGAGGACCAGCTTATCGAAGCTCTACCGAAAATGGCCGACGCCGCTTCATCTCCCGAGTTGAAAAGCGCCTTCGAGACCCACTTGGAAGAAACCCGGCACCAAAAGCGGCGGATCGAAGAGGTTTTCCGGATGCTCGGCAAGGAGCCCAAAATGGAAACTTGCGAAGCGATGAAGGGCTTGATCGCCGAGGGAAGCGAAATCATCGATTTGGAAGGCGAGCCCGACGTGAAAGACGCGGCTCTGATCGCGGCAGCACAGCGCGTCGAGCACTATGAGATCGCCGGCTACGGCTGCGTCCGAGCGTTTGCCCGTCGGCTCGGTCGACAAAACGTCGCCCAACTGCTGCAACAGACTTTGGACGAAGAAGCCAACGCCGATAAGATTCTGTCGCACATTGCCGAAACGTCGGTAAACGTCGAAGCGTCCGCCCACCACTAGGGGCGGCCTCACCGCTAGAGCCCCAGGCCCAGGGGAAGGCCCCGTGGCGATCTTCCGTGTGAGATCGCGTGGCGGGCCTTCCCTGGGTAGCGGGGCTAATTTGCCAATCATCTTAACGGCCCAAACAATCCATTCCCGCAAGCCCTCGCCATGAAAACGAAAATCCCAAAAGCCGAACCTCGCGAGCAAACGGTTGCCGCCGCCGCTCCGAAGCCTCCCTTTCCGCCAAAGAAGCTCGACAAGCCGGGCGTTGAAGCCGATCTCGAGCCAAAGCCGAAATTCCGCGGCGAGAAATATCGCGCGGCCGGCAAGCTCGAAGGAAAAGTCGCGCTGATCACCGGTGGCGATTCGGGAATCGGCCGGGCCGTGGCGGTCTTCTTCGCACGCGAAAAGGCGGATGTTGTAATCAATCATCTGCCGGAAGAACAGGAAGACGCCGACGCGACCAAGCAGGAAATCGAGGCGCTCGGGCAGCGATGCGTGGCGATTGCAGGGGATCTCACCGATCCGAATACGTGCAGCCGGCTCATCGAGCAAACGATCGAAGAGTTTGGCCGGCTCGATATCTTGGTCAGCAATGCGGCCCACCAGAATCGCAAGCCATCGATCGACGAGATCAGCGAGGAGGAATGGGACCGGACCTTCAAGACGAATGTCTACGCTCCGTTTCACCTCATCAAGGCCGCGCTGCCACACTTGAAGGAAGGTGCGTCGATCATCATCACGTCGTCGGAAACCGGGCTCTTCGGAAACAAGCAATTGCTCGATTATTCGTCGACTAAAGGGGCTCTCAACGCCTTTGTGAAATCGTTGGCCCAGAACCTGGTCGAAAAAGGGATTCGCGTGAATGCGGTAGCGCCGGGGCCCGTATGGACGCCGCTTAATCCTGCCGACACGGGGCTGCCGGCGGAGAAGTTGAAGGAATTTGGCAAGAAAACGCCTATGGGCCGGCCTGGGCAGCCGGAAGAAATGGCGCCGGCCTATGTGTTCTTCGCCTCCGACGCCGATTCAAGCTATATCACCGGCCATGTGCTGCCGCTGCTCGGCGGCGAAGTGGCCGGCGCCTGAACGTTCGATCGCGCATCGCTAAGCCGCATTCCGCATTGTTCGTCCGTTTCTAGCCGGGGCGACAAACGGCAGCGACATGGTGCGACACAAGCAGTTCTCCAGAAAATTGGCTTCCCGCGCGACCACGTGATGAAATGTTTCGCCGTAATAGGGCGAAAAGTGGTCGCCGGCGACCGTGATGAGCGTGGCATTTTCCATGCGGCCGGCCGCCTTGCGTATCGATCGCGCCGAAATCAACTGGTCTTGCTCGGCAATCACCAGCAGCGTCGGCGCTTTCACGTGCGACGCCCGTGCAATCGGTCGGTGCAATATCGACGTGAGCAAGATTCGCGCGGGACAAGCATTCGGCCACTCCGCATCGAGCGGCACCAGCCGGCGGTAACCCTCGTCGCATCCAGGGTTGTTCATCACCGCGAAAACTTCTGGTCGTCCGACGATGGGCACCAAATGCGGCGTGCGGAAGGTGGCGGCGCGAAAAAGGTCTCGCAGGCCATGCCAAACCGCCTGCGAACAATAGCGCAAGCCGTGCTTCCCCAGCGAGGCGGGAACATCCAGCATCGGCACCTGCGCCACCACGGCCGCGACATCCGGATTGCGGCTGGCGCAATCGACCACATGTCCGCCGGAAAATGAAGTTCCCCACAACGCAATCCTGGTTGGATCGATTCCCGGCAATTGACGGGCGACATTCAACGCGGCCTGCCAATCCTCGCGCTGCCGCCGACAGCTCACAAGATTTCGCGGCGCACCACCGCTTGCGCCAAAATGCCGGTAATCGAAGAGCATCACGGCCAGTCCCCGGCGCACGAAGTGTTCGGCATAGGGAATCAGTCCGAAGCTCTTTTCAGCCGCGAAACCGTGGGCCATCAGCACCACCGGCATCGGTTGCCGGGCCGCCGGCGGCCGGATCAGCCATGCGTCGCATGCCACGCCGCCGCTCATGAACGCCAGTTGTTGCACGTCGGCCAGATTGCCAAAAGTGTCGCCACCCGGGGCAAAGCGGCCTTCCGAGCGCGAGTAGTCGTCGGGCGCGGAAAATGGCTGCGAGGAATCAACGGGCTGGCTCGTCGACTTTTGCGCCGCGGCCGGGCGGCGCTTGCGATGGCCGATGCAGTTCAACCGGTCGACCAATCCCGGCGCGATGCGCTTGAAATACCAAAGCAAATACGCCAGCGGCGTGACAAGCACCATCGCGCTATTTTTCTTGATGCCGCGAATCGCCTTGCGCGCGACTTGCTCGGGCGTGGCGCAAATCCAAGCCGGCGGCTCGGGCACGGGTTTATTCGGCCTCCCACTCACGGCCGCGCGATAAAGGTTCGTCCGCACGGCGCCGGGGCATAGCGCCGTCAGCCCGACCCCTTTTCGCACGAATTCTGAGCGCAAAGCCTCGGTGAAACCGACCAGTCCGAACTTGCTCACCTGGTAGGCCGCCGACCGTCCGCCCGCCACGAGCCCGGCAATGCTGCAAACATTCAGGATATGGGCTTCGGGACGAGCCATCAGCGGATGGATAAGTTCGCGCGTGAACTGGATCGGGGCGTGGAGATTGATTTGCAACAGCCAATCCCATTGCTCCGCGGTCATATTTTCAGTCGGGCCGTAGTAGGCGACTCCGACGTTGTTCACCAGGATATCGATCTCCGGCCAGCGCTCGAGCATTTCGCGGATGCTGGCGGTGATCTGAGCGGGCTGTGTCACATCGCAGCGCGCCGCGATGGCTTCGACGCCAAGGGCCTGGGCGGCCTGAGCCACTTCGCCCGCGCCCGCCTCATTGATGTCGAGCAGATAGACGTGCGTTTTTTCCGCGGCCAACGCCAAAACGATGGCCCGCCCGATGCCGGAGGCCGCGCCGGTGATGAGAGCTCTTTTTCCAACCAGATTTCGCATGGCAACCTCCTTGTTGCGCGAAGCACCGAATTCGCAGCCGGGGGTGGCCGGCTACGATCGCATTTCGGCGATGAGTTTTTTGAGCCTGCGGCGATAGGAAAAATGTTCGACTTCGATCCGATGCCGTGTCGAATCGACGTAGCGAATTCCGCCGCTAAGATCGGAAGATCCGCTCGACTTTTGGCGGCGAAAATAGTCCGCTCGCGGCGAGCCCGCATCCAACGCTTGAATGAACCGGGCCATCAGCTGGGCCTGGTAGTGCGACAATTCCCAAATGCCGCCGTCGGGCTGCAGCATTCCGGCGACAAACAGATGGTCGTACTGCGGATGAAACGCGTTCAGGTACAAACATGGCCGACCATCGCGCCAATTCAAATGCCCACGGTCGATGAACGGAAAGCTGATCTTGTAACCGGTGGCGAACACGACCACATCGATCGGCTCGCTCGATCCATCGATGAACCGAACGATATCGCCGTCGAACCGCGCGACGTCGGGCTTGGGGACAATATCGCCGTGGCCGACGTAATACATCATCTGGGAATTGACGATCGGATGGGATTCGAACAAGCGATGGTCGGGCGCTTTCAGTCCGTAATCTTGCGGCATGCCCATCGCGAGCTTTACCAGGCCCTTCGCGATGAGCCGGCGCAGCCAGAGGGGGACGCGCATTTTCAGCAGAAATTCGCCGCAGCGATCTGCCGGAAGGCCCAACAAAAACTTCGGGATATAGTTGTAGCCGCGCCGAGCGCTGTGCAGCGTGCGAGCGGCGCGCTGGGCCGATTCGACCGCAATGTCGCAACCCGAATTGCCGGCCCCCACGACCAACACACGCCTCCCTTCCAGCACGTCGGGCGTTTTATATTGCGAGGAATGGAGTATCCGGCCGGAAAACTGGCCTGGGTAATCGGGCCAATTGGGATCCCAATGATGGCCGTTGGCAATCACCACTCCACGGTAATGCCGAACGCGTCCGTCTTGCAAAGTGATTTCCCATCCTGGCCCGGCCAGTTCGATCCGGGCCACCGCGGTATTGAATTCAATCCGCGGGTAGAGATCGAAATGGCGGGCGTACGACTGAAAATATTGCTGCACTAACCGGTGGCCAGGATAGGCGGGCCAATCGCTGGGCATCGGAAAATCCGGATACTGGATCAACCGCTTCGACGAAATCAAGTGCGTGGATTGGTAGACACTGCTCGCCGGCTTGCCGTAATTCCAGTTGCCCCCCACATCGTCTTCGCGCTCCAAGCAATCGAAAGGAATCCGCTTTTCGGCAAAGTGTCTGGCCACCGCCAAGCCGGAAGCGCCTGCCCCGACAACGCAAAATTTTTCCGATCCGGATTCGCAATACATGAATTCGGAAATCTCCGGCGAAGGGTTTTTTGCGGGGCCAAAATAGCTTTTGGATCGAGGGCTCGCAAGTGCGAAACCGGGGTATCCGTCCGCGGTCCATTCGCTGCGGCAGCGGTGCGCCAAGGAGAACGGAACTAGTTCAAGGAACGTCGACCGTGCCGAATCCGCCGCGTCGGCAAGCTAGCAGAACCGTCGCCGTTTTGCTTCCCTGCTTTCCTGGGGGGATGCTTGACGTTGCTTTCAAAGGATGAACAATTGGAACAGTTCAACCCGGCTGGCAGCCGTCGCTGTTACCGTGGCCTGTGCGAATGGTGTCCAAGGGGAACGCCATTGAGTGAGCCGGCCCCCGCGAACAGAGTCCTTATCGCAGTGCGGCTTCCGTTGCGAAGCCTCGGGTCGATGAGGGGTCCATCTTTTGCGGGAGCGGCGATGCCGCACCTCGCAATCCAATCGAAACGGTCCGCGCGCCGGTATCGCGTTTGCGAGTTTGGTTGATTGCGTTTGCTGCCCTGCGCGGGATGGCAACCACTGATTCTTTGACGATGGTTTGATAATGAATCTAAATAATGCACCTGCCTCGGTCGAGGCGTTCAAATTACATAGCGAATATCAACGTCTGCGGGAGATGTTGCTGCAAGACCAGTTTGTCGATCGCCTCGGCCGTCCGCTTGCCTATTGGGCGCTGCCAAGCGATCGGCGTTTGCCGCTGGCCTTTCTCGGCCGGACGATTCGCGATCTCCTCGACACGTCGTTCGAGGATTTGTCGGCTACACCGGGGATCGGACAGAAAAAAATCGGCACCTTCGTCGCGCTGCTGGCCCGAGCCACGAAAAAGCATCCGCCGGCGGTTACGGCAAAGGCCAACTACGAAAAGCATTCCGGCCAGCGCACATCGCGCGACGAGAGCTGCTTCGATCCGTCCACCGTGTCCGAGGCTCTCTGGGAACTATGGCGCGAGACTGTCCGCCGGCACGACATGGATCAGGAAAAACTGGGCCGCTTGGCTTCATCGCTGCAATCGTTGCCCACCGTAATCTGGAACACGCCGCTCTCGGAATACGCGGGCTATACCGTCGCTGAAATTCGGCAAATGAAGACGCATGGCGAAAAACGAATCCGCACGATTTTACAAGTGTTTCACGCCGTGCATCAAGCGCTGGCCAATGCACCGGTCCAAGAACATCTCGCCGTGCTGTTGGCTCCGCGGCCGCTGGTCGAGGTCGACCGCTGCGTTTCCAAGTTTCTGGAGAGCAACAAGGTTCCGTCTCGCGCCGAGCTTCGCGACCGGGTCGTGGTGCCGCTGGTAAACCAGTTGCGATTGGACCTGGGCACGACGGTGGGCAAGCTCGTCGAAGGGCGGCTCGGCATTGCCGGCGACCCGCAGCCGGTACGACAACAGTCCCGCCGGATGGGCGTTACCCGGGCCCGCGTCTATCAGTTGCTCGAGAACTGCGCAATGGCGATGGACGTTCGCTGGCCGGAGGGAGGCCCTCGATTGCGCTTGCTCGAGCGTCACTTGGCGACACGGTCTGCAACGGCCGACAGAATCGAATTGCTTCGTGCTACGATCGAACTGGTTTATCCCGACCAGACCGCAACAGTACATGCCTCGAACGGCCACTCGACTGATTAGTTTCTTGCGGTTGGACTTCACCGCCAGATGCGGAGAAGTTTTGGAGTTCCGCGAGCGTGCCACTGGCTTTGCAAGTGTCTTCGCGGGCGAAGCAAGTCAACTTGCTAGCCCGGATTATTCATCGTGCCAGGAATTCGCGACACGCTGCGGAATAGTAAGCCCGAAGCGTTAGCGAGGATAAGCCTCGGTGGCTCTCTCGCGCACGCTTCGGATTAGTGCGGTGCGATGCGGATATCTCCCGGCCGAGCGACGCGCGTCGGCCGATGGGCAGCATCGACGCGAACATAAGCCGGCAGCGGCGTGCTATTGCACCGTTCGGAACGCATTTTCGCGAGCTCTTTCGCAGCCAGCAACTGTTCATGCCGAGCGCGGCAATCGCCGAGCGCGGCATACGCTGCGACGCGCCCCAGCACCTGCAAAAGTGCGGCGCCATTCGTCAGACTGCCGGCCAAATCTCGTGCAACCGAAAAGGGATGCTTGGCGATCGATGCCAGGTAGCCTGTCGATGGCAGGTTCCGCCAGAATAGCCGTTCCGACGCGAGGCCGAATCCGAAGCCGCGCGATTCCTTGCACGATCTCGCCGAGCCGAGGATTTTGCAACGCGATTCCAACACACTCTGGTAGCCCGCGTGCGTGAGGCTCAATCCCAACTCGACGGCGGCCAATTCGTTTCCCACCGTTGTCGGTAGTCCGCCGCCAAACAGGTTCAGCGCGGTTCGGCGATAGAAGGCTGCCCGGGCAAGCGGATATACGGCCGGCTCGCCCACGCCGATCGACGATTCGATCGGGAATGTTTGCGGCGGTAGTTCGGTGCGTATTTCGGCTCGGCCTCCGCCGCCGTACGAGATTCCCGCGGCGACGATTTCGTCGGAGTCGAATTGATTGCGAACGACGGGCGACACCGCCGCGACATTGGGATCCGTAAAACGCGCCAAGGCCGCTTCGGCCCAGCCGCTCGTGGCTTCCAGGCCGGCGGCAAGCAAATGCACGATTCCCGCCCGGCTGGCCTGAATTCCGAGATTCGCGCAACCGACGAATCCGGTGCGCCGCGGCGCCTCGATGAAGCGCAATTCGGTCTTTAGGTCGTAGGGATCGTCGTAGGGCGCGGAATGGACGACGACGATTTCACAGTCGTCGGGAAAATGCTCCAGGACCGAGACCAGCGTGGTCTCCAGACCATGAGCATGGCCAACCACAGGGATGATGCACGAGAGGCGGGGCACGGAAAACCTTCCTTGGTTTACCGCCGAACATTTCCACACTTGAAACGTCGCCTGCGACAGCAGTCGGGGTTCGTCAGCGGCCAACGCGCGCTGACTCGGACGAAGTCGGCTTGACGCCCGTAATCATTGATCGTAGCGGCGCGACGTGTTCGGCGATCCAGTCCGCCCGCGCCGGGAATTTCACGCCCTATGTCCAATTATTTCGACCGCTCCGCGGCAACAAGTTTACGCAAACTCTCCAGAAGGCAGGTTACGAACCCGTCGATTCGCTAAAACTTCTGCATTTCGTGCTAGCACAGTAGCCCGAAGCGTGAGCGCGGATGAACCGGGGAACGCCGCGGCTGTGTGGCACTGGCAAGCGAAGTCTTTACCGTCATCCCGCCGACCAGACTTGCACCAACTCGACAAGCACCTCCACGGCCTCGACCATCTCCTCCAAGCAGGCCCATTCCAACGGCGAATGCGGGTTGTGTTGCCCCGTGGAAAGATTCGGCGTCGGCAGGCCGAACTCGGTGAATCGCGAGCCGTCGGTCCCGCCGCGGATGATCGTCGTCCGTAGCGTTCGCCCAAGGCGCTGGTAGGCCCTTTCAACGTATTGCACGGCCCGCGGCTCTCGGGCCAACCCATCGGCCATGTTGCGATATTGCGGCTTGATTTGCACGTCGATTGCCGCGCCGGAAAACTCCGCCACCGTCTGCGCCGCCGCCGTTCGCAATAGCTCTGCTTGCGTCGCTAGCGCCGCGGTGTCGAAATCTCGCAGCAACACTCGCAGCCGCACCTCTGCGACGCCACCATCGACGTGATACGGATGCACGAACCCTTCGCGATCCGCCGTCACTTCCGGCGCCAATCGATCGCGAGGCAATCGGTCGACGAAATTGGCTGCCGCGCGAATCGCGTTGACCATCCGCCCCTTGGCCATTGATGGGTGGATATTCACGCCGCGCACGACGACCGTGGCCAGATCGGCCGAAAATGTTTCGACATCGAGCTCGCTCGCCCCCCGGCCGTCGAGCGTATAGCAAACCGTGGCCCCGAGCTTTGCCAGATCGACATGATCGACGCCCCGGCCGATTTCTTCGTCGCAGGTGAAGCAGACCTTCACGGTCGGCCGCGGCACGTCGGGATGTTCGATCAAGTGCTCGATCAATTCCATGATGACCGCCATGCCGGCCTTGTCGTCGCCGCCCAACAGCGTCGTGCCATCCGTGGTGATCACCGTTTTGCCGACCACCGCGGTCAATTCCGGATTGTCCGTAGCGACAAGCACCTGCCGAGGATCGCCCGGCAACACCAGATTGCGCCCATCGTAGTTGCGAATCACTTGCGGCCGAACATTCGCGCCGGTCGTTTCCGGCGAAGTATCGAAATGCGCGTTGAAGGCCACGACCGGCGTCGGGCCGCTTCCCGACGCACCGCTCCCCGATGCCACCCGCCGCCCGCCGGCCGGCAGTGTGGCCATCACGATCGCATGCTCATCTTGCGTGGCGTCGGCGAGCCCCATGCCCTTCAATTCGGCAACCACCATCCGTCCCAATTCCCACTGTCCCGCCGACGAAGGATAAGCATCGACGCCTTCGCGCGCCGTCGTATCGATCCGCACATACCGCAAAAATCGCTCAAGCAACCGATCCCGGTTCATAAGGCTTGCCTAGAAAAGTGCTGCAATCGGGTGTTGGCAGAAGCCCATATCTTCACGCATCGGAATCGATTTTGGTAGGCTACGCGCCCCGATCCCAACGCCAGCCCGATTCATCTGGGCCGCGATCCCCAGGCTTGAAAGCAGCTTAAAAGCCTGGAACTACCGAAAAATGCAATGTGGGTTGCCCCCGCCTCGCCGCGCGCCCGATAATCGTGCCTATCAAAAAATGTCAAACCAGCCCCCCGCTTATTTCGTCTTCGATCTCGAAAGCGTCGCCGATGGCACGCTGGTTTCGCGATTGCACTATCCGGGGGTGTTACTGGATCCGACGGCGGCGATCGAGCGGTATCGGGCTGAGTTGATGGCCAAGCATGGCAGCGATTTCATTCCCTACACGTTTCAGATTCCGACCTCCGTGGCGATCGCCAAAGTGGCCGTCGATTTTCGCTTGCTTGATCTGGTGGTGCTCGACGAGCCGCGATTTCGCCCGCACGTGATAACGGAAAATTTCTGGCGCGGCTGGGACCATTATCGCCGGCCGACGCTCGTGAGCTTCAACGGCCGCGGGTTCGATATTCCGCTTTTGGAATTGGCCGCGTTTCGCTATGGGATCAGCCTGCCGGGTTGGTTTGTGCCGCGAGCCCGATCGAACGAACAGCCGCGGAACCGCTACAACACGGCATCGCATCTCGATCTGATGGAGTTGCTCACCAATTTCGGTTCGACGCGGTTCGTGGGCGGATTGAATCTGGCCGCGAATCTGTTGGGCAAGCCCGGCAAGATGGATGTGCAGGGGCACATGGTGCAAGACCTGTTCAACGCCGGGCGGCTATCTGAGATCAACGACTATTGCCGCTGCGACGTGCTCGACACGTATTTCGTGTTTTTGCGAACGCGCGTGCTGGTAGGCGAGTTGACGCAATCGCAGGAACACGAATTGATCGCCGCGACGAAAATATGGCTCGAAGAGCGAGCCGCCGAAGTGGCCGGCTACCGCCTCTATCTCGAGCGCTGGGGCGACTGGCCGAATCCGTGGACTGAGGCGGAGGAGTAGCAAACGCGGTGCGAAAACGACTGCGTTCCGGTTCCTGCGGATGTGGCTAGCACTTGGCCGCATGGTGGGGGTCCGGATGCCGGCTAGATCGCTGAAGCTTGCTAGAACCGGCCTCACAAAACGGCCAACAAACCGCGGCCGGCTCATTCCTCGCCGCGCATCCACCCGTTCATTGCCAGCAGGGCGCCGCAGAGCAGAAGCGCAAGCGGCGCGATCACCATCGCATTCCAGAATGTTCCCGGGTTCTGCCGAATGGACATCTCCAGCGATTTGCCGTCGATAGTGATAATGTCCTTTGCGAGGCTTGCAACCGCGAATGCAACGCCCACCAGCAGAGACCCGACACCAACCCTGAAATCGGAACGGCGAAACCACGGGGGCGGCGGCTTTCGGCCGCACTTTCTCAAAATCAGATGAGCCTCGCGGATGTGTGGCTCGGCGATTTTCTTCGCCTTATTCTCCCGAGCGAGACAGCCCGCGAGATCCTTTAGATGATGCTCAAACTCACCGATGCTGAGTTTGGCCTCTTCCCGACCTTCCGGGGATAAATTCGGCGGTTCACTTGCCGCTGCTGCCCGGCGCCATCCGATTGCACAAGGATCTTAGTGTGTTGATCGACTCGATCGCGTCGTCACCCAGGCTTCCGCTTGCGTGGGCCTTTTCGAGCATGTCGCAAATCCATGCCAAGGCCGCGACGACATCCTCCCGTTTGACCTCCGCAATATTCTCTCCCCGCTTGGCGGCGAGCGTCACGGCGCGGCTCAAGATGTAATCGCCGAAATCCCCAGACAGCGCACTGACGAGGCTGTCCGCGTCGGGAGAGATCACGAATTCATGCTGCGTTTGCATTGTAGCCACGCGAGTACCGACCTCCGGTCATTTACCCCATATCGTCAACATTCTGGACCGCACCTTATCGGTTTCAAGCCAACCGGCAAAGTCCACATTTGTAGCCGAGCCTTAGTATGGCGGCGACGAAACCGAGTTGCAAGCAAAGCAGGACCCGCTCATAAATTATTAGGAACAAGGCAAATCCGCCAAACTATCCCTGCTAATACCCGAGAGAAGACCATCCCGACGAATTTGCTGAACCCGTCCTCCCGAGCCACGGGTTGCTCAGAGAGGCAGCTTGTTTCGGCGAAGTTGCATCAGCCGGCGCAGCGGCGGCAATCGAGCAATTCGGTGTTTGCCCGGCCGACGGTTTGGCCGGTGCGCAGGTCGCCTTCGTAGCGGATTGTCACCGGTACGGCGATCGCCCACAGGCGCGAGCGGCGGGTGAGCATCGTGCCGTTGAAGCCTTCCAGGAATCGTGCGGCTTCGCCGGCCGAAAGCGGCGTCGCTTCGGCGGCTTCGATGGCGACGGCGTGCGGCGGCAGTTCGTCCCAGGCGGCCGGCCGCCATTGCTCGCAGCGGACGACCCAGATGCGAAACAGCAGTCGGGTTTCCCGGTGCGTCGCGGTCATTGTTGTTTCTCCGATTCCGATGCCGCTTTCGCCCGCCGTGCTAGCTTGACGAGCCCGCCGTCATTTAATATACATTTGTACACACTCCCGTCAACACAAATGGTCCAATTTTTATCCTCCGCGAGCAGCCGATAATGCCCTCTTCGCGTTCTCCTGCCGCCAAGTCGCCACTCGCAGCAGGCACGGAACCCGGGGTCGATCATGCGCGCAATCTCCGCCGGCTGATGGCCCGGCAGGGGCTCACGCTCCGCGAACTCGCCCGGCGCAGCGGACTGAATCTGCGCACATTGAAAACCATGCTGCGCGGCAACCATCGGCCGCATGGCCGCACGTTGCAACGCTTGGCTGCCGGCTTGGGCGTGCCGGTCGACGAGCTGTTTCAGGATCCGTCGCTGTTGGTGCATCGACTCTTCGACCGGCGGACGAATCCGGTCGTCGATCAAGTAGTGGACGAAGAACGGGAACTGTTCCACGGCTGGACGGAAGCGGAGTTTGCCGATCTCTATAGCCGCTTCGGCCACGGCGGCCCGCTGACGCGCGACGGCACGATTGCCGTCGCCCATGCGATCAACCTCCGCCGAAGGGTGCAACAGCAAGTCGCGCTGCTGTTGGAAACCGGCGAAGCCGAATTGTTCGTCGACATCATCGATCTCTTCTACCGCCGAGTGCTCGTTGTTGACGCGGACGATGACCACGGATCACACCGATAGACACGGATTCGAAGCTTCTTCGTAGTAGGCACACTCCGTGTGCCGTCGGCGCTCCACGATGCGCTGCGTACAGTGGGCGGCGGACGGCGCACGGAGTGTGCCGGCTACTTTGGCCAAACGCCGCGATGTGTCATCCGTGGTTATCGATCGCTTCCCACTTGCCGAGCGGGCAGCTTTGGTCGGCCCAGGCTAATTTGTTGAAAAAGCTGCGCTGCTGGCGAATGCGGCAACCGCAATCCGCGTGGCGGCAGATCGCGCCGTCGAACAGCGGACACGCTTTGCAGATTGCCAGCCGGGCGTCGATCTGCTGTTGGGTGCATGCAGGCATTCCCATTGCGAAATGGCGGATGGCCGAGCGTGCGAAGTTCGTCGCTCGCTTGAGCGCGGAAGGTCCTCCGGCAGTCGCGCGACCGCACCGGCACATCGGCGGCCGTTTCGAGGCGTGCGCTCTTTGCCCACATACCACGCATGTCCATCCATCTTGTGTCGCTGTGAATTGGCAGTACATCAGAAAATCGGCGCGACAGTGATCGCGTCGGGCGTGCCGGTGCAGATCGTCGGGCTGCCGGAGATAAATGGGAGTGTGTAGGTCTCGGTGCAATCGAACGGCGAATCTAGCGAAATCGACCAGACGAAAAACGGCGGTTCGCCACCGTTGAAGCCGAGCGAAAATTTGATTCCGCTGCTCGAAAGCACCAAAAATCCCTGGGCAAAGATAAAGGCCGGATCGCCGGTGCAAGACACTTCACCGAAATTGAAATCATACGTACAGCCAGGGCTCAAGCTCGCGATGGCGGAAGCATCGTTCAAGAAGCCGCAGGAACATGGTTGCTCGGCAGGCGGATAGCCAACCTCGACCGAACCGTCCGTGAAGCCGTCGCCCAGCGTGACTTGATACTGCGGCGGCGTTGTCCCGGCGCATCCGCACACCGAGCCGCAGCAACAATTTGGACTGAACTTGCTGAACCCGCTCATGACGGGCAACTCGCCGCGAAGACATACCAGCGTTTGGATTGCAAGTGTTGCAGGATCATCACGGCGGTTCCGGCCGCAAGTGTGTCGCCGCTTGAAAGCAGCCAGTCGTATGCGGTGACGCTGCAGCTCGAATCCTCCGTGTCGCCGCTTGTGGAATTGATTTGCCACACCTCGACGGTCGCCGAGCCGCCCGCGGAAAGAGTCGTGCTCAATTTGCCGAAATGCCATTGCACGCCGGGCAGCGGAATTCGCTGTCCCGCCGCGGGATGCCAATACGTCAGATGCCGCTCCCCGGCCAGATAAAGCGATTGCTGCGCATCGGCGACATGTGCCAAAGCAATCGGCGTGGCGTTGCCGTCGACCGCCTCGATCCATGGATCGGCGTCGCTCGAATCGAAGCCGAACAGCGTGGCCGTCTTGTTCGTGTCGTTGGCTTCGACGGTGTCGATCAGTTCGACCAGATCGAATCCGCTATCGCCGGCAATCGCGATATTCAGGCCGAACGCGCCGGCTGTGATCTGGAGCGGATACGCCGCCGAGATCCGCATCGCACGGCGCAACTCGCTCGATACCGAATTGGCCCAGCCTGCGGTGATCGGATCGCCAGGATGCACGTGTCGGGGCGCCAACGATCAACCTCCCGTCGAACCCTAATTTCCGAATTGGAACAATTGCGACAAATCGGCCGATTGGAACGGCGCGGCGCCGGTTTGCACCGACACGATCCGTTGCCAATTGTCGTTTCCGGCGCCGGCGTCGCGGCGATAGAAATAGTTGTGGCCGTAGACGGTGTCCGGATCGAGCGTCGAGAGCACCGTCTTTACTTGGAATTTGTAATCGACGCGCCATAGTGGCGTGTTGTTCACTTGGAATTCCCGCTCCCAATTTGCCCCGATGAACAGCACCTGTTCGGTGTCGTAGCCCATGAACGACGCGTTGTTCACGCAGCCGCGCGTTTGCCGCATGCCCGACCATGGCGGCTGCGGCACCCAGCGCCACGACAAATTGATCGATTCCTCGGGAATCAAAATGCCGGGCGTGAAATCGTCTTCGACGCTGGTTCCGTCCGGCCATTTCCAGGTCCGGCCCGGCAGGCTCATATACTGAGCACCGACATCGCCGGTGGCAACAAGAAACGTTCCGTTGGGCACCGGCGGCAAACGACCGTCGGTCAAGGGAAATGGTTTGTACGTAACCGTCACCCGGGCGTAGTTGTAGTTCACTTGAAAGCCCGCCAGGCTGATCGGCGATTCGAGCGGGCTGTCCGGCTGGAAGGGATCGATTTGGATGTCGCTCGGCCACATGCCCGGCAAGCCGTAGAAGCTGGCCGTCGGCATGTAAGAAATTTGGCTGCCGACGGCGATCCAATAACCCCACAAATCACCGACAAACGCCGGCCAATCGCCCCAGTTGATCTTGAAGACGCGCACACCGGTCATATCGCGGCGCGATAGCGAAATGCGTGGCGAGCCTTCAAGTTCTTCGAAATCGACGGGCATGGGAGAAGTGGTCAGGGGACAGGGGGACAGAGATCAGAACAGGAGGACGGCGGCGGGGTGGTCGGGATGCCGATGGTTATAGACCTTCGGAGAAACGGGCGAGCGTTTGAGAGCCGATCGCCTGTCCGGTGTGCTGGGCGGTCGTGAGCAGTTCGTCGAATCGGCTTAGCAGATGACGTATCGCATCGCGGAGTTTTTCAGTCTCGGATGATGTTTCAACAAAGCATTGCGGGATGGTGGCATTGGACGCCGCAGGCGGCTCACTTGCTTGCTCATCGACGGCCGCCAGGCGGTCGGCGATATAGACCAGGCTTTCGACACCTCGATGCGGTTGCGATCTTTGTTCTTCGCTGCGGTGGCCCCGACGCTTTGCCAACTGTTCTTCGATCCAACGGTCGCGCTGGCGAATTCGATTGGCGTGGAACTCGGCCGCTTCGTTTGGGGCCAATAGAACCGACTCGCCGGCGTCGGCTGTTGGCAGCAAAAGGATCTTCAATTGCGAGGGGCAGAATCGTGCGACCGATTCGGGCCGAACGCCGGCGCGAATCAAACTGCGGAAAATAAAGTGCCAAGGAATCGGTTTGCCGCGGCCGGATGCATCGACGCCCGGCCGCGGCTCGGCAACTTTCCCGGCGGATATTCTCCACTCGATTCGGAGGCGATCGCCATTGTTTCGGAAATCTCATCTGCTCGCTTGCCAAATCGCTCTTGAATCTCGGCCAGCGTCAAGTGCGGCTGCATGCGGCGCAATCGCAGCCACAGTTCGAAGAGAACCCCTTCGTCGCTGCGGAACCAGGCAGCCAATTCTTCCCGCGAGACTCGATCGCCACGGCGCATGTCATCGAACGCTCGCTGCAGAATCTCTTTCGGCATCGGCTCCGATCGGTCCGCGACCGTTTCCCGCAAAGAGTGCAATGAACTGCGTCGCGCGCTCAACAAACGCCGCTCGATCTCGGCATAATGGCCGAGCGTCAGCGGCGCCAGCCGCAGCAACTGCCCATCGATCTCGATCGGCACCGAACCCGGAATGATTACAAAAAGCCCTTCCATGCTCATCTCCGTCTTTCCTTCGCTTCGTCGTATTTGCGTATTTCGTGTCATTCGTGGTTATCTCTTCTTCCGTGCCGTTCCGTCACGGTTCATGGCAGCGACGGTTCGGTCCAGGCCCCGTCGGTATCGAAATCGGCGACGCCGCCGATCACTTCACCCGTGTCGATATTCACTTCGACTTTGAATGTTTTTACGAGCGCGGGCACCGTGTAGAAATGCGTGGCGTCGAGATGAAGTAGTAGCGTCACCGCGCTGCCTTCCACGATCGGCGAGCCGGCCGAGAGGTCGAATTTGAATTGAATCGCCCCGCTGCCGGATTTGACGCCCGAAAGGCTGCGCTTGAAGCCGCCGGTGGCACTCGACGCATAACGGCTCGAAACGGATTCCTTGTTGAAAAGCCATTTGGTCACCTCCGCCACCGGAGCGGAGCCGATCAACACCTGCCCGTTCTTGCCGGAAATTGGTTGCGTTGACACGCTCGGATTCCTTGCTGAATCGCGTTAGGAGGAGATACCCAGGACGACGATGCTGTACGTGATCGAGTCGGGCGACGTGTTCGAGACGCGAAGAATCTTGTGCGTCGAGTCGACCGCCCAACCATCTTTTTTGCTCGACAACAACAGGGCGCTATCGGCGCCAATTTGCAGCAGCGATGCGGCGGATCCGCTGAAGGGAGCGGTGCATGCGTCGGCGACCGAGGAATCCAACTGCAGTGTGTCGCCGGAAGTTGTGGAGGTGTTGACCAAAAAAATTGCCTTGACGCTCGCCAGGTTGATCGAAAGCGTCGAGCCGAAAAGCGAATGCGTCAGATTCGTGAGATCGAGATCATCGTTCGTCCCCGCGGCAACCGTGCGTTGATCGGACCAGATCGTGTCGGCCTGATCGGCGGCCGAGCCGTTTGCCAGTTGATCGTCGTAGCTCAGTTGCGACGCGTCGCCCACCGTCGTCAGCGCCAATGGCTCTTGGAACAGCCAATTGATCGATGCCTTGATTTCGCTCGCCAATGTGCTCATCCGGAAATCCTCGCGCAAGAGTGAAAAATGCGAACATCAAAATCGCGGGCGACCATCCACACGCCGTCGTCTCCGTTTTCGCGTTCGATGTGATTGGCCGGCCGCATATCGAGCACCCGTCCGCCGGTCCACAGAAAATCGCGCCGATTGAAATAGCGTACGATCATCGCTTCGATCCGCCGTGCTTCTTCGTAACTGGAGCTATAAACCGCGAACCGCACCGCTTCGGTCGCACAGGTCGTGCCGCTCGAGCTCCGTTCGAGTTGCGATTCGCCCTGCACCGACATACAGACGTACGGAAACCGGACCGGCAATTCAGCGGCGTCGCGGATCGGCGCAAGCCCCGTGTAAAGCTGCTCGATTGGCACCAAATTCAACAGCGGCCGATAGCCAGACCAATGCTCATGAATCGCGCGTTCGGCAGACATGGTGGAGGAAGGGTGAGGGTGAGGGTTAGGTTTGTTGGATGCGTTTTTCGGTGACGCTACGCCGGCAGACTGCTTCGTTCCTCAAAGCCTCACAGTCTCACAGCCTCAAAGCCTGCGCAGCGCGTTGATCGTGAACAGGCTGGCGATCGAATCGGCGAGTTCGTAGCCGGTTACTTGGTAGATCGCGCCATCGGCGGCTTGAATGCGATTGCCGTTGTCGACCAGGATTTGCTGAGCCAAGTAGATTTTAGTGGTGACAATTCCCGATTGCCGGCCGTGCTGTTCGCTCCGGGCCGAGGTCAGCTCTTGGATTCGCGCTCGTACGGCGGATGCGAATGGAACGAAGGTCGGCTCGACGGCGCCGCTCGGCCCCTTGGCGGCCACTTCGCGGAGAATCGTGATGAACGTGTTCAATCCTCCAGCCAGCGCGAGATTGCGGGCCGTGCATTTCCAACGCGAACCGCAAGTCGCAAGCTGCGTTTCGAGAATCGTCCACGCTTCGCCGCTCGTATCGACGATCTGATCGCCGAGTTGCGGCGGGGCGTTCAATTCCGCTGCGGCAAGGTGCCAATGCACATCGCTGGTCGTATATTTTCCGTCGCTCGCGGCAGCTTCTCGAGTGTTCACCGCGCGGCGTAGCGCTCCGGCAAGCGCCGTGGCGCCGGAGCCGTCGCATCGCCGCAACGTGGCAGGCTCGAGCGCGTCGGTCACGAGCGCGAAATCGGCTTGCGGATTGAAACTGGCGGTCATCACGTGTATCCCTGCGATCGGACTTCGAATGGATCCAGACCGATCAACTTTGCATCGCACCAATCGACGGCCGCTTCCACCGAGCGGATGTAGCTTTCCCAAGAAATGGTTTGACCGTCGATGGTGTAGGTCGGCTTCGGATTGGCCCGCAATTCAACGAGTTGCGCCAGCGCCATGCTGCGGATCGTTTCGATTTGTGCTCGATCGTTTTGCATTCAGACACCTCGAGGGCCATGCATTATGGAACCAAGCTCTTGCAGCTCGGGCCGTTGTTCAGCCCTTGCTAGAAAGTTCGACGTTGCCAGCCGCGTTGGCCACCAGCTTTAGCGCGCCGTAGCTCGAGCAATAATCGGGGATCGGATAACCACCGCCGGCCGCGACGGTTTGCGTGACGGCATGCCCGTCGCCATCTTGGATGGCCACGTACGTGCCCCCCGGCTGAATGGCGCCGTAGTACGTCAGGCTGGTGATCGGTGAGCCGCCGGGCACGAGCACACAGCCGTTCGCCACTTCGGTAAGATCGATTTCGGCGGTCGTCGATAGGTTGTTGGTCAACGCAAGCGCCGCGACAAACGCATGATGGCGCCGGATGCGATTCGACATGTGGATGGCCTTGATGGATGAATCCGCTTAGAGGCGGACAATAATTCACGGCAGACGGGGAAACAGCGGGTCCACAGCGGCGGCGGGCTATGCGACCGCGCCCGGCCGCCGCGTATCTGATCATCGCGTCTCACAGCTCGGCCCTCAGGAGGCCGAGTTCTGCACGACATACCGAGGTTCGAGCGTTGCCGCGGCGCCGCGTTCGCTCGCTTTGAAGCGGATCATGATGTCTTGCGTGAACTCGGCTTCGCTGTTGAGCGGAGCCTGCGTGACGGTGATGCCCCAATTTTCCATGTAGGCAAACGCCTTGCGGAAATTGCCGAGATACCAGTTGCTCGTCGGCTCGCCGGCCAGGCTCAACCGTGCTCGCAGCAACCGGCTGGAGACGACGCGATAGCTGCCGGCCATCGGATTCGGCGCAAACGTGCGAACGGTGCTGGCGTCGGCTCGATTATCGACTTGCTCGATTTGCGTCGCGCTCACGATCCGCCGAGCGGCATGCAACAGCTCGGGGCACACGAGGATCGTGTCGGCGTTGACGATAATCGGCTCGCCGGTATTCGGATCGAGAATGTTGGCCATCACCTGCTCGGCCGCATCGACATCCGACCAATCCACGAGCGGGTTGTTCGTCTTGACGTTGATCCACGGGGCCGACGATTGATAGGTCGCGTAGCTGACTCCCTTCCAGTTGTAGCGGGCGTCGGTCGTGTTTCCGTCGATGATGCAATCGAGCAGGCGTTTCTCCTTGTTCAAGCCGAGAAACTCGCCGACTTCGCCGGCGCGCTGCAAAACGAGATGCGTGCGGTCGAAGAAGATCGCCTCCTTGGTGACCGGCACGATCATGCCGCGCTTCGTGGTGGCGGGCGTTTCGATGTAGTCTTCCGTCAGGCCGACGTGCGGGTAGACGGCCCCTTCGTCGATCGCTTCGGCCATATCGCCCATTTGCCCGATGCCGGGTATTTTTTCGCCGCTGAAACGAGTCGGAATCGTTTCGACGATCTGCGAGGCAACGAAGGCCTCGGAGGTGAATCCCTCCATGATTTTCGAGTAGATGATCTGGCCGGTGATATTGCTGAACGTGGCCGTATCGACGGCGTCGGCAGCTTCGAGCAAATCGACATTCCCGGATTTCGCGCGCGGATCGAGCAATCGCAGAAACTCGCGGCCATCGGGAATCGTGGCCTCGGCCAGATCGCGCAACGAGAAATCTTCGGGGCGAAGATGCTTTTCCGCCAGCGCATCGCGCAGATGGCGGCAAGCTTGTTGCGGCCCCATGGTTTCGTAGAGGCGTTTGAGTTCCCGGTAGTTGACGGCTCGCGTCATGAAATAAGCTCCGAATTTGTGGTTCGAATCGAAAGGCAAGGAGAATCGCTTGAAGAACAGCGCGCCGTCGGTTAGCGCAACTGATAGGCAGCCACGTAGTCGACGTTGAGTTGCTCGCCGTTGGCGCTGCCGTTTTGGATGCCCAGCAGCGGCCGCATGACCGGGGCGGACGCAAAGCTGAACACCTGCTTGACCACCAGCAAGCCATCGATGAAGAATCTCGCTTCCGCCTGCGTGGCGCTGATCGGTTCGAACTGGGCCGTGAGCGTTTGTGGATCGCCGCCCGCCGGAGTGGAAGTGACCGTGGTCAGTTGCGAACTGCCGACCGAGGTCTGGCAGCCCCAGAGGTTGGTTCCGCCCTGCTTGAAAAACGTCATGCCGGTGTAGGAGGTCGCGGGGCCGCCGTTGTTTTCCAACAGGCTGGTCGTCGGGCTGGAAGTGTCCGAAAACCCGACGAGCACATTGGCCTGGTTCGCATTGGCTTCGGTGAACTGCACCAGCGCTTCGAAAACGATCGGTTGGTTCGCCTGAAACTGGAAGACGAATCCCGTGCCGCTCAAATACATGGCATCGTTGGCGGCCGCGGCGCCGGCGCTCGGCTCGATCATCAGCAGGCCGTTCGGCTCGGCGCCGACCGTCATGCTGCCCGTGCCCGTTTCCGACGAGGCCCAGCGCTCGCCGGCGACGAAATAATCGAAATCGTCCATGTAGCCGAACGTGCGGCGATACTTCAATTGATCCAACAGGTCGACCAGCTTCGTCATGACAGGATTCCTTGATTGCTAGATAGAGTGAGCGAACGATTTGGTGGGGAAGCCGGACTCAGGCGATCAGAGAGCCGTGATCCGCTGGGCGAAGCTCTTTGGATCCCCCGGCGACCACGGCAACTCTTTCGATTCGACCGAATGCTGGTCTTTGCTGGTCGGCCGGGCGGCGCCGAACGCGCGGGCCAGTTGCAGCCGCTCGAGAATCAGCCTTTGCCGGCCGGCGGCGTCGGCGGTCGCGCGCAATTGCTGGCGGAACAATTCCGTTTCCAGCGGACCGGCCACGCCCGCGGCTGTCAGCTCCTCCGAAATCTGGTGCTCCAAGAGCGCTGCGTCGCGCTGGGCACGCAATTGCTCCAATTCGGCGCGGAGCTGTTGAAGCTGAGCTAGCGCGGCTATCTCTTGCGCGCCGGCCGCCGGGCCGCTTATCGATGCCGCGGGTTGCCGGGCGCCATGCTCCAACAACAGCGATTCGACCAGATCGGGCCGATCCGACTTCAGCCGATCCAAAGTCAACTCTCGGATCGCCGATGGCACGGCAAGATTTTCTTCCGGCGGCGTCTGTTGACGTTGCTCGTATAAACCGCGTGTCGTCGCGGGGTCGGCCACCAAGTCGACGCTCTGCACCCGGGTGATTTCTTCGACCAGCAGGCCATCGTCGCGGCGCGATGTGCGGGCCTGCACATTGTGTGAAAAGCCGACATTCTCCGGAGCGTGCTCGGCGTCCCAAGCCAACTGTTCGGCCAACACATGCTTGGGATTGAAATGCAAATCGCCAAACAGTCCTTCGTTCGGCTTCAACGCCGCGCCGCGTATCACGCCAATCCGATCTTGATAATCGCGCGGTGAGAGCGGGCTTCCCTTGGGATGGTTTACGTTCACCTTGGCGCCTTCATAGAGCGGAACCGCTTTGGCCAATGCCTCGGGCAGATATTGCCGGCCGTTGCGCGACTGGAGGCCAAGAATCTTCACGCCGCGAATTATCCCCGCCTGCCGATCGACGCGCATCGCCACGTTTCGCGAATCGCAGAATTCCTGCAAGAGTTCGTTCATGCCATTCCTTTCCGTCGCGGATGCTCATCGCATCGAGCGAGCAAAATCCAAGAAAAAAAGCCCAACTACGGCGCTACCTTGCGACCGCAGTGGGCTTGCGCTCGAAACCGGGATCAATCGGCTCGAGACAATACTGATGTTTTTTGAAGCAGGCACACTGCGTGCCGACCGCCACGGCCAGGGGATGCTATGCAGCACACGCTACGGCACACGGAGCGTGCCCGCTACTTCACTTGTCGATGCGCTCGATCAAGCGACGAATGTGTTGGATCGTGCCATCTTGAATCGCCAATTCGATCGCCGCCTTGCCGTAAAAACCGCGGCGGAGCGATTCCGACAAAATTTCCGCCATCGCCGCTTCAAGTTGATCGACCTTCGTCTTGTTCGTCGGCGTGTCGCTCAGTGTCATCATGGCATAAGTATACAAAAGTTCATTACATTTTCAAGCGCCGAATTGAGCCACTCCCAGGGCATTCGACGCGCTTGCGTCGAGCGGCAAGGCGGCGGCGTCGATCTCGATCGGCTTTTGATTTTCGCGACGGCGCGCGGCGTGGGCCGCGAGGTTGGCCTGCTCTTGGCCGTAGTCCAAGCCGAGACGCTGGCTCCACGTTTGCGGCGATAGAATGCCGGCGGCATTTTCGATCTGGAATCGCTGCGTCTCTTGCAATTGATCGCGGACGGCCAGCGTGGGCGCGACGCCCGCGATATCGATCGCGGTTTGCACTTCGCTCGGCAACCGGCCGGCCACAACCGCATTCAGCACCACGCGCCACATCACCTGCAGATCGTCGGCCACTTGTTCGGCTTGCAAGCGCTGAAACATGCGCATCGCCGGGCCTTCGGCGATCATCGTCGAGGAGTAGTTGGCGTTCGAGGCGTCGGAGCTGAGCATGAATTCCGGCATTACCAGCCGCGCGGCGATCGCCCGCAGCTCGGCTTGCAAGATGGCCACGAAGTTGGCGGCATCGATGCCGGCGGCGGGAAAGTCGTAATCGACGTCGGCCTGGGCGTCGAGGATGGTGCCGGGCCCGTAACGGCGGAAATTGGCCGATTGCCCGGTGACCGAATTCGTCACGTTCACATCGGCGCTGGCGGCGACGAATTGCTCGACCGCCCCGCGATTGCTGCGGTGATGCTTGCGAATCAGCGCGATGGCCGATTGAATCTCCGCCACCACACTCATATTGCGGAGCAGCTTTTCGGCGCGGCGAAGATTCTTGCGCACCGCGAAGTAAAGCGGCAGTCCGCGGCGAACATTGGCGTCGACATTCGCCTTGCGATGCTGGATCTGATCCGCGTCGATCGCCTGGCCGTCGACGTAGTAGGCCAGAACGGTTTCAACATCGTCGGGATCGGTGAGGACGCCGAGTCTGGCGGCCGGATTCGCTGCCTGATCGGGAGGAGTTGCGACCTGGCCCGGTTCGACGAAGCGCACGCGAGTGGCGCCGTCGGCCGAAACAAAAAACCGTAGAAACACTTCGCCATCGCGGTCGCGGCGAAGCACGATTTCTTGTTGCCGCCGCTGCCAGTTGTTGGCCTGGATGAATTCATCGAGAACGGCTTGCACGGCCGCCACCCATGCCGCCGGAACCTGCTGGCCTTTCTTGGCGGCAGCGGAATAGGTGTGGCCGGCGCCGACGATGAAGCTGATCCGGTTTTCATGCCCATTGATCGCGAATTCGTTGCCGAGGGCCAATAGCCGGCATTGATTGCGAATTTCGCGAAGCTGCGTGTCGCTCGTTGGCCCCCAACCAAACGGAGCACCGACATCGGCATCGAATCCGACCGGGAGCCACGGCAAGCCGTCGACGTCGAACATCGCATCGCGCGGATCGATGAAGCTGCTCCACAATTCTTCATAGGCCTCTTGGAGACGGCGCTCGAGCCGATTTAGAGTGGCGTCGTTACCCTTCAAATGGTTCGGCTGGGGCATGGTCACCTCCTGTTTTGAGATTGGGTTCATCTTGTGAGCAGCACGCGTGAAACCGCGAGCGAGCCTCCTCGCGGCCAGGGTATCGAAGCTCGCTTGCGGTTTCGCGTCGGCCGGTTCGAAAAAACTAAACGCTGATCGGCAGCCGGTCGCCCAAGCCATCGCCTCGGCCGCGACGGTCGAACCACTCGGCCGCGAGGCGGATTGCCATTTCGAGCGCATCGGGGCCGTCGTCGTGATCGGCCAGTGGAAATTCTTTTAGTTGCTCGACCAAGAGCCGCGTGCCGGGCGAGCCCGACTTGAATTTGATTCGCCGGTTCGACAGGTACGGGCCGAGCCGGCGGATGCGGGTCTCTTTATTCACGCGGTTTTCGACGGCCCAGGGAACGATGCCGATCAGTTTTTGCCGGGCTAATTCGGCCGCGAATTCGCCGCCCAGCAATTCTTGGAATTGATTGGCTTCGATGCCGAATATTTCGGGACGAAAACGGCGGCAGAGGTCGACGCCGTCGGAGACGATTTGCGGGGTCGGCCGGCGAACCAAATCCGCATCGACATAGAGCACGCCCAGCCGATCGACCGCCAACATCGCGAAGGCGGAATAATCGCCGCGGCCCGATTCGGTCCCCTTGCTCGGATCGAGCGCCAACACTTTTAGCTGAACCACATCGGGCCAACGGTCGAACCAGAGCCAGTCGCCAAAATACGATTCGGGCCATTCACACAGTTCTGGATTGATCGGCACATTTTGCTTCTCGCGCTCGAATGCCGTTCGCCCGCCTTCGACGCGCATGCACATCAGCGTGTATAGATCTTCTTCCTCAGGCCAAAGCAGCATGGCGCCGGCGTTCATCTCGGCCTGATGGGCCGCGTAGAAATCGAGCGCGGCTTGCCGTGCGTCGGCGCGGTCGATTTCGGCATAGATGCGTTCCCATCGGTCCCATAGATCCATATGGTCGGGCCAGCGCTCGATGGCCTGAAAGATGCGCGATGTCCAACCGGGCGTGGCGTGCAATTCCATCGCCAGCGCTTCGCGGTGCAGGGCGGTGGCAAGATTTACCACGTTGGTGCGCTTGGTGCCGGCCTTCATCAACATGCCGTGGAACCAGCGGCGCGAATGATCGCGGGCAAGGCTCGATTCGATATGCCGGTCGTCTTGAATATCGTCGCACACGATCAGCGTCGGCCGATCGGCGCGGCGGCGACGGCCGCGGATGCGCTGGCCGGTGCCGAAGGCTTCGATCGTCACTCCATTGGCCAGCCGCACAGTGTTCTCGCGCCACACTTGTCCCGGTTCGGCCGCCTTGGGGTAGGCCGCCGTGAGGCGCGGATTGTCGTGCAGCTCGCTTTTCAGATTCTCCAGATGGCTGACGGCCTGGTGCTTGGCGTCGGACACGATCCAGATATACGGCTCGCGTGCTTCCACTGCGGCGCGGAGCACGAAGGCCAGCGAGCCGATCGTCGATTTCGCTCCGCCGCGCGGCCCGACGACGTTCAATTTTTGTCCGCGGGCCGCGTGCATTTCATCAAGGTGCGCCGCCATCCACCGGTGCATTCGCGAAGGGGCCAAGCGAACATGCTCTGGCAGAAAAGCGCGGGCCCAATCGAGCAAGCCGGCTGGATGAAGACCGGTCGCCCCCGCATCGGCGGCCGCCATGCCGCGCTCGATCGATTCGCGCAGCAATCGAAAGCAGCGCTGGACCACTTCGGGCGCGGCATCGCGGCGGCTGGGTGGCAAATCGTTTCGCATGTCTATTTCTTTGCGCGGCGTTTCTTGGGCGGCCGATCGAAATCTTTGTCGGCCAGTTCGCTCAATCGAAGGAGTACCTGCTCGCGAAATCGTTTGACCGGCACTTCGCCGACAACCACCGTGCCCATCTCGCGAACGACTTCCGCGAGTTGCTCGGGCGTGATCGATTTTGGCGGCCGGCGGCCGTAACGATCGGGATACAATCGTTCCAAGGCCCAGGCCGAGGCTCGCCATTGCTTGGGGTCTTTCGAGGCTTGTTGGATGTTTCGCAGGAACGTGATTTCGGGCCCAAGCTCGGCCTTGCGAAGCTGATCGGCAAAGCCGGGTTCGCGAAGTGCCGTGTTGCGGATCGTTTCGACATGGCAGCCGACGTATTGCGCCGCCATGAGGCGAGTTCCGCCCACGGTGAGAATGGCGAAGACCTCGCGTTTCTTGGTCTCGTCTAGTTTCACTCGGCCGGCTCTCCAGGCCCACGCGGTGCCGAGGAGTTTTTCGAGCACCCGTCGGCGTTCGGCTCCGGTCGGCGATGCCCGCGCGGCGGACCGAGATATTCGAACGACACCACCGCGCGGCCGGCCGAACCGTGATAGCCCGGGGCAAATTTTCCCTTGCCGCGGGAACCGTTTTTTTGAACGTGGATCGCGCGCCACAGCGGCGACTCACGGCAATGGGCAATCAACGCCGGATGGCTTGCGGTCACGTTAAAGCGATGTCCTTGGGAGCGGTGCAAATCGCCGACCGACTCGGCCACGCGCATGCCGATGCCGATGCCTTGGTAGTCGGGGAGCGTGACGATTCGCGAAATGCGCCAATGCCGCCGCCGGCCGATCACCGGCAGCGTCGCGCAAAATGCGGCCGGCGATCCTTCCCACATCGCAAGATGGCAACGAGCCATCGGATTCAACTTTCCGCTCAAATAATGATGCTTCGCAAACAAACGCCAGACACGGCGGTGGCAACGAAAGAGGTCGAGCTGGATCGGCGGTCGCTGAAGACACCTCCGTTGAAACATGCAACTTGACATGTCGAGCACCCAGTCGGGCGCGAGCCACTCGGTGACGTCGTAATGACATGTCACCGCGACAAACCGGCATGCGATCTTGCCGCTGCGAATGGCCTTGGCGACGGCCGCGGATCCGACCTTGGCAACCGTGCGATCGACGACGCTGGTGAACTCGTCGAAAGCGAGGATTTGCGCCGCGCCGTCGCCGAGGCCAGCCGATCCATCCGCCATCGGATCGGCCGAGCCGCAGCCCGCGAGCGCATGCGCCAAATCGCAACGAAACCGCTCGCCGCCGCTGAGCACGTTGTAGGGCTTGATCCAAGACGGCGGCGAACTGAAGCCGACGGCCGTCAGCAATCCCGTGATTTCGCGGATCGATCGGTCGCCGAAGCAATCCACTACGGCCCGATCGTCGGGCCAACTGGCGTGCTCGACCAATCGCGGCCCGAACAGCCGCCGGGCGACCGTCGTCTTTCCGCTTCCCGAGGGGCCGACGATCAATCCGATTCGCCAATCGAGTTCGCCGGTTAGATCCGGCACTTCGACCGAAAAGCGTTGCGACACCTTTTCCGCGAGCGGCACATCGAACATCCCGGCCACCTGCTGAACGCGAAAGGAATTGAACACCGGACATTGGACGACGATGTCGAGAGGCGTGGGCATGAAGCGCGAGAGATCAGGGGTCAGAGGGCAGGCCAGGTACGCAAGCGACGCGGAACGCGCGAAGCCGCAAGCGAGGGTCATTCGGCGTTTGGCATGGAGGCTCGCTTGCGGTTTCGCGATTCGACTAGCGGTGCGTCACACTTGGGATCGTGGGTCGGTCGGGGGCGGCGAATCGTCCGGGAAATCGCTTTGGCCATCCCAAAATTCAGCGTTGACGCAACACTAGCCCGAAGCGTAAGCGAGGATGCGCTCCGTTGCGGGTCGCTGTCACGAACGCAGTCATCCAATGTGCGCGCGGCTTTGCCGCCGCGGTGAGACGATGCCGCCGTTGCGGGGCTCCCTCGCTAACGCTTCGGGTTAGTGTTGCGTCCCACTCGGGATCGTGGATCGGTAGTGGGGCGGCGAATCCTCGGGCGAATCGCTTTGACCATCCCAAAACCCAGCGTTGACGCAACACTAGCCCGAAGCGTAAGCGAGGCCGGAAGCCAGGACGGATGACACCTCGCAAGATTGCGACGCACGGCGACACTAGCCCGAAGCGTAAGCGAGGATGCGCTCGGTTGCGGGTCGCCGTCACGAACGCAGTCATCCAATGTGCGCGCGGCTTTGCCGCCTGCAGTGAGACGATGCCGCCGTTGCAGGGCTCCCTCGCTAACACTTCGGGTTAGTGTTGTGAAGATGTTGGATCGTGGGTCGGAGGGCGGCGAATCGCTTTGACGATCCCAAAATTTAGCGTTGACGCAACACTAGACTAGCGTTATCGGCTATAAAACTGCAAAAAAAGTCGCGGATTTTTCATGTCCAATAGTGTACAAGCAGGCTGCTTTGTACAGTGAAAACCGGAGCCCGCTACGCTCTGCTAGAATGCCCCTATGCCCATCAGACCAACAGGCCTGAACCAAGGACCACTACAGGCCAGCAACGCACTTTTCACCGACTACCTGCCGGCACACGAGAAGGGACCACCACCCGGCGGCAGCGGTGACAGACACCGCTGGCGGAAAACGGTATACTGCCGGTCAATGCCCGTTCGCTTCGAGCGGGTTCGATCGCCGTCCGCCGAATCCGATATTCTGAGAGCTCGGGAGCCACTCTTGCGCGAGCCGATCTTGCAAGCTGCTGCCGAGACAATCGCAGACGTCGTGGTCTCTCCGGAGGCGGATCGCGAGCTGCGGCCGCAGCGCATGCGCGATATGGTCGGGCAGCGCGAGGTTTACGCGCGGTTGGAAATCGCCGTCGACGCCGCGCAAAAGCGCGGCGAAACGCTGGGGCACATTCTGTTCGACGGACCGCCGGGTCTCGGAAAGACCACGTTCGCGATGTGCATCCCGCGCGACTTGGGCGTTAGCTTTCAGATCGCCAGCGGGGCCGCGCTCGCCGCCCCCAAGGATCTGATTCCCTATCTGACCAATGCCGAAGAGCGGTCGATATTGTTTATCGATGAGATCCACCGTTTGCCAAAACCGGTCGAAGAGTTTCTCTATCCGGCGATGGAGGACTTTCGGATCGACATCCTGCTGGGCGAAGGGGTCAACGCACGCACGATCAACATGCCCTTGCGGCCGTTTACGTTGATCGGCGCGACGACGCGGGCCGGCATGATTTCGGCGCCGCTTCGCGATCGGTTCCATTTGCGCGAGCATCTCGATTTTTACACCGTGGCCGAGCTGGCCGAGATCGTGGGCCGCAGCGCGGCGAAGCTGCAAGTGCCGATCGACGCGGCCAGTGCGGAGGAAATCGCCGGCCGCAGCCGGGGCACGCCGCGGCTGGCGAACAACCGCCTGCGCTGGGTTCGCGATTATGTCACCAGCAAGGCCGACGGCCGGATCAATCTCGAGTTGGCCCGCGCCGCCCTGGCGATGCAGGGAATCGACACGCTGGGCCTCGACGGCCAAGATCGCAAATATCTGGAGACAATTATCCGCGTTTTTCATGGCGGCCCGGTGGGCGTCGAAGCGATTGCCCACACTCTGAACACCGCGACCGACACGCTTTCCGACGAAGTCGAGCCGTTTCTGTTGCGGTCGGCGCTGGTGGTCCGCACGCCCCGCGGCCGCAAAGTGACGTCGGCCGGCTATGTGCATCTCGGCCTGGCGGTGCCCGACGAAGCAGCCGCCGAGGATCAACAGCGACGATTGTTCGGTTAAGCATGGGGTATACTTGCAAGCCGGGGGAGCGGCTGCGGATGCGCCGCGCGCCGTCAGACGCTGGCGCGCGAAACCGCAAGCGAGCTTCGAGGCCCGAGGGCGGTGGAAGCTCGCTTGCGGTTTCGCGCGTGGCAGCCCCGCCCCCCAAGCCGCCGCAATTCTCGGACATCCGAAACAATGACCAACGGTCTCAGCCGCCGCCAACTGGTGTGGTTCTACGCGGCGACGACATTCGTCAGCGCGTTTCTGCTGTTTCAGGTGCAGCCGATCATCAGCAAGGCCATCTTGCCTTGGTTTGGCGGAAGTCCGGCCGTTTGGACGACGGCGATGCTGTTTTTTCAGACGTTGCTCTTCGCCGGGTATGCCTACGCCCATTTCACGCAGGCGCTGCGGCCGCGGGCCCAAGCGGTGATCCACGTCGCGCTTTTATTGCTGGCGGTCGCTGTGTATCCGATTCTGCCGGGGCCGAGTTGGAAGCCGCCGGATGGCTCCGACCCCGCCGGGCGGATCTTGCTATTGCTTGCGGTGTGCGTCGGCCTGCCGTATTTCGTCCTTTCGGCAACCGGCCCATTGGTGCAGGCATGGTTTGCCCGCGATTATCCAGGCCGCTCTCCGTATCGGCTTTATTCGCTGTCGAATGTTGGTTCGCTGTTGGCGCTGTTGACGTATCCGTTTCTTATCGAGCCCGCATTTGCGCTCGGCTTGCAAGCCGCATATTGGGAAATTGGCTTTGTCGTGTTTGGCTTGTTGTGCGGATTTCTCGCGGTGCGGGCGGGAATCGTCGGTGGGCCGTCAACCGCATGGCCGGCGGAACAAACGCTCGACGAGGCGGCTCGCGTGCAGGCCGAGGCCGGGGGCCTCGTTGTGGCGGCGCCGCCAGCGCCGGATGCGGGCAACCCTTATCGGTCGCCGGATGCCGCGGCAATCGCAAATCAAAACGCGAGTGAATCCGCCGCGGGGGGCGAGCGGTCGCCCGGGTGGGGCCGTCGGCTGCTGTGGCTCGTGCTGCCGGCGTTTGCCTCGTTGACGTTTTTGGCGACGACAAACCATGTCTGCCAGGATGTGGCGGTGATCCCCTTCCTGTGGATCGCGCCGCTCAGTTTGTATTTGCTGTCGTTCATCATCTGCTTCGATCACGCGCGTTGGTACATGCCGCGGCTCTACGCAGTAATGACATTGCTGATGTTTCTCGCCGGCGGGTTTTGGACGACGCGCGCGCTCTGGATGCCGAAAGTCAGGCTGGATCCCGGCAATTTCGACAAAATCCAAATCGACGCGGGCTTGAGCTTCGCCGGCATGTTCTTGATTTGCATGCTTTGCCACGGCCAACTGGTTCGCCTTCGCCCCCATCCGCGGCATCTGACGATGTTCTACTTGTTGATCGCGGCCGGCGGCGCCGTCGGCGGCCTGTTGGTCAGTCTCGTCGCGCCGATCGTGTTTCAAACCGGCTACACGGAATGGACGATCGCCTTGTTGGGAGGCTGCGTTTTGGCGGTCGCCATTATGTTCGGCACGGAACAGAACGGGTTCGTGCGCCGCTATCCCTGGCTGTTCGGCCCGGGCCTGGTGCTGTTCGCGGTGGCACTTTATATCGCGACGCTCGAGGGCATGTCTGCCAATAGCGGCGTGGTCGATGCGCGGAGAAACTTTTACGGCGTGGTCAGCGTTACCGCAGGATCGCTGGAGGTCGACGACGAATTCGAGCCGGTTCGATATTTGCTCAACGGCCGCATCAAGCACGGAATGCAGTTTCAAAACGAAACGCTTCGCGACGAACCGACGACCTATTACGGCCGCGATAGCGGCGTCGGCAGGGCCATCGAATATTTCGGCACGCGTGGGACCGTTCGTCTCGGAGCGATCGGCCTGGGCACCGGCACGCTTGCCGCCTATGCCGCCAAGAACGATCGCTTCACGTTCTACGAAATCAATCCGCAGGTGCCGCTGGTGGCCGACAAATATTTCACCTATCTCGGCGATGCCCGAGAGCGAATGCTCCACGGCAGCGGCCAACTTGAAATCGTGATGGGCGATGCCCGGCTGTCGCTGGAACGAGAATTGACCAGCGAGCCGTCGCGCGGGTTTCAAGTGTTAGTCGTCGATGCCTTCAGCGGCGACGCGATCCCGACGCATCTAATCACCGGCGAGGCCGGCGAAATTTATCGCCGGCAACTCGATCCAGATGGCGTGTTGGCGATCCACATTTCGAATCGCTATTTGGATCTCGATCCGGTCGTGCGCGGGCTGGCCGATCATCTTCAATTCAAGGTGGTGCGAATCGACAGCCAAGGAGACGACGATCTTGGCACCTCGACCGCCGACTGGATGCTGCTGACGCGCAACGCCGAGCTGCTGAAAACGCTCGGCAATTTCGCGGCAAAACCGCCGGCGCGCGCACGTTCGCTGTTGTGGACCGACGAGTATAGCGATCTGTTCGATATTCTGAAGTAGACGCAAACTGCTGGTGTGCCACTGGCAAGCGCAGTCTGCCGGTGTCCGAGTTGACGCCGTCCTTGGCGGTTGATTTTCCCCCGGTCACTCACCTTCCGCGATGATGCGGCGGAAAAATCCTTCCGCCGCCCAATCGTGAAACCACGTTCGCAGATCGCGGGCCAGACTGTCGATATCGAGTCGGGGCAATTCCATCATGCGCGCGATCGCCGCGCCGATCGATTGCCCTTCGATGATTGCCGAGAGCAACACGAATTGCGGCTCCGAAATCTCGTGCCGCCGGACAACGTAATCGCGGCGCGTCACCGCCAGCCAACTCGCCGCGGCGGCCGGAATCGACGGCTCTTCACCGCGCCGCATGGCCGTGTAATACGCGTTTACCGGAAATCGAAACGCCAGCAGCTTCAAACAAGGCACCGTCTCCAAGCGAGCGTCGGGCCAACGATCCATTCCGATCGTGCGTAATTCCGTCGCTTCCAAGAGCGGCTCGCGTTCGACGCCCGGTCCGTCGAACACCTGGCTAAACGTCCATTCGAGCGTCGCCAAGTCGATCATGAAGTCGGGCCAATCGGGCGACAGCGGCTCGGACGAATCGGCCGTGGCATCGTCGGTTGCGTCGCCGTCGGGCGCCACAATCTCAAGCGCCTCAGCGGATTCGGCCGGCTCGGAACCGGTCGGCCGGGTTTCCGCGAGAAACGCCGCGAAATTGGCCCCCAATCGATTGAGCGTGTAGCTGCGCGACGGATAGTTTTGCAGATAGGCGAAAGCAAACGCCTCGAACGTCTCGTCGCCGAGCGTCTGCTTCAATACCGGGAATTCCTCGCCGAGGCATTCCAGCAGCCGGGCGTAATACGCATTGGCGTAAATCGACAGCCGCTCGACGCTCGACAATGCCGCCGACCGCGAAATCACCTGCTCGACTTGCTCCGGCGGCACGTCGATATGGTTCCGTGCGGCGATCGAATCCAAACCCGCCTCGACGCCCTCCGGATGCATGATCACTGCCTGCATCCAGCGCTGCACTTTGGCCAAAGGTGATTCCGGTTCGCTCATCGTTCGATCATTCGTTTCTGGAGCCCGCGGCGCCAGCAAGAGAGACATCGCCGTATCGTCGCATCCAATGTAGCAGGCACACTCCGTGTGCCGTCTGCCTCTTGGTGTGTGTCATGCACAGAGCAGCGCCGACGGCACACGGAGTGTGCCTCCTACAATAACGACATGCCGCCCCCTCACTCGACTTCCATCGGCACATACGCGAGCGGGTGCGGCACGCTTGAACCGGAATCGACATATTCGGCCGCACCGCCAGCGCTGGGCGCGACGGATTCATCGGCCGCCGATGCGCTCGGTGGCGAAAGCTCCGCCGCCATGTATTGCTTCGCCTTCAACACTTCCGCATGCACTACTGGAAACGCCGGTATGCGGGCATCCCATTCCAAGAGCGTCGACACGCCGCCGGTGAATTGATGGGCGAGCCGGTAGAGCTCCCAAACCGGATCGATCACATGGTTGTCGTGCGTGTCGATCAAATGTGTGCGGCAATTGCTGTGGCCGGCGAGATGAATTTGCACGATCCGCTCGTGCGGCACGGAGCGGACATATTCGAACGGATCGAAATCGTGGTTGATGCTCGACACGTAAACGTTGTTCACATCGAGCAGCAATCCGCAACCGGTTTGCTCCGCCATGCGGGAAAGAAATTCCCATTCGCTCATCGTCGAGCCGGCGAAGGTCACGTAGCTGCTCGGATTCTCGAGCACCAGCGGCCGCTCGAGAAAATCTTGCACCTGCCGTACCCGCGACACCACGTGCGAAAGCGTTTGCTCGTTGAGCGGGATCGGCAGCAAGTCGTGGGCATTCAAACTTTGCACGCCGGTCCAGCAGAGATGATCGGAAACCCACAGCGGATTCACCGCCGCAGCCAACCGCTTCAGCTTACTGAGATATTCGAAATTGAGCGGATCGGTGCTGCCGATCGAGAGCGACACGCCGTGCATCACGATCGGATAGCGCTCGGCGATTTGATCGAGCACGTAGCGCGGCCGGCCGCCGGAATCCATGTAGTTTTCCGAAATGATTTCGAACCAATCCACCTCGGGATTGTGTTCGAGAATATGCGGAAAATGGATCGACCTTAGGCCGACCCCAAGCCCGAGATTCGGAAGCCCCAAGCGTGGCGACGGCATGGAAAAACCCGTGGGGGAAGGCGACAGGCTACAGGCGACAGGCTACAGAAGGCGCGGGCGCCATGCCCACTGCCTTGAGTGGGCATGTGTATCGCTGTGGGCGAACGTGCCCACGCAAAGCCGTGGGCAGGCACAAGGCAGCGACCGGCCTAAATTATCGCCGTGTGCCACTGGCTTTGCCAGTGCGAATCCCCGAACGGATTCGATCCACCAGCGGAGCCAATGGCACACGGCTACAGAACTGCGACGCGGCCGTTCGTTCGTTCGGCCGTGGTTGACACTACTTGGCCGGCGCTGCGCCGTACGTTTTTCCGGCGGCTTTCATCAATTGCTCGAAGCGTTTGCGAGCCTTGGGCCAGGTTTGGGCAGTCAACGGCACATTGCACGAGCCTTTGGCTTTGCACGAATTTTCGCCCGGATGAGCGCCGCAGCCGCCTTGGCCCTTGCAGGCGTTTTCGCCGTTGCAGGTGTGCCTTTCGGCAGTCGCGCACGCGCCTTGGCCGGCGCAGGCGTTGCTCTTGCCGGCCCCTTTGCCTTTGCAAGTGTTCAAGCCACGGCAAACGTGCGGGTCGCCCAACAGCGGACTGGTCGGCTCAGCGGCCGAAGCGGCCGATTGCATTCCGACGCCGATCACTGCGCCGCCGAAGGCGGCAGCCGTCAGCCGCTGAAAATCGCGGCGACTCATCTCCGATCGCTCCATGGTTAGCTCGCTTTCTCTCTCAAGGATGTGAAACTCAGCAATAACAAAACGAAAGAATTCAACTGGGCTGTCAGTTCATCTATCGCAGTGCCGACGAATCGATTACTTCGCCTCCGGCGATCGTAAATGCCGCTTTGAGCACCGAGGGATCGATATCGTTGGGAATCAGGGTCGTATGGCAGTCGCCAAAAACCGCAAAAAAACCGTTGGACCGAACGTGCCCCAGGCCGATCAACGGCTTGGCCAAGTCTACGTCCAAATCTTCGGGTTTGGTCCAAATTAGCGCATTATCGGCTTCAACGGCCATAATGGTCCGGCTGGTTCCGTCGGTGATGCTAGCAATTGTCGTGCCCTTATCGCCGTCGAACATGAGGCCTTTGCCGACCGGAGCGGCGAAATGCGTCAAACCACTGGCGGGATCATCTTCCGGTTCCGCGAAAACCGCCGGCATGCGAGCGATGAGCGGCTTGTTGTGCGGGCTATCCCACGGCTCGTCTAAATGGAATTCCCGATACAAGCGGGTTTCGTCCACATACGGCAAGATTTGCACCCGCCAACTCAAGAGCGGCTTCCCATCTTTGCTGAAGATCGCTCGAGCCGGAAATCGCCGGTATGCAGATTCGTGGTTCAAAAGCGCCAAGCCGATCTCCTTCAACCTAGCAACTGTCTGATTGCGCTGGGCCGCCGCGCGAGCCGCCTGCACTGCGGGAAGCAAAAGCGCCACCAGCACTCCGATCACTGCGACACTTACCACCGGCCCGCCCGAGCTCTTTACTGCCCAACGCACGTCGGCTCCGTCCCGCGTCGGTTTCAGGCTGTCGAACGTTCGGCCGGTCATGCGGATCATATATTTCTGCATCGCTTGTTGCACCGGGTCATCGGCTCGCGGCTGCTGCTGCGCGAGATCGACGAGCGCCATTTGCCGGCCCATGGCCAAGCCGCGCTCGATCAGGTCTTGAAGTTCCTCGGCGGATTTCGCGTCGGCGGTGTGCAGCGTCGCCGAAAATTCGCTCGGCTGGCGAACATCGAGCTTGATGACGCCCGACGAAATCAGCTTCGGGATTTTCAGGAAATCGGCAAATTGCGGCGGCAGCGGCGGCGCGTGGGCCAGCGCTTGATCGATCAGGCCGCGCACGGCGTCGAGCGAGAAAACGGCGGTCGCCGTGCCCGAACAATCGGTCGCTCGCAATAATTGCGTCAACTTGCTGTCGACATTCTTGGCGGCCATCATTGCCTGCAAGAAGCCGTCGGTGCCGACGACGAGCGTGCGGTCGTCGGGCATGAACAGGCCGATCGGCATCGGGCCGCGGAGCATGGCGAATTTCTTGCCGTCGAGCTCCTGAATCGCCGGATTCATTGGCTTCATTTTGGCAAACACATCGCGCCGCGAATACGCTTGCGAAAAATGCAGAATCGCGCCGACGCTTGGCGCGTTTTCGCGCGGGCCAGCCGCTGGCCGTTCGGTCGGGCCGGACGGCGCCAATTCCGCTGGAGCGGCCATCTCCGGCGGCGCTGCCACGACAATCGCCTCCTGAATCTGCGCCGGATCAAAGCCGACCTTTTGCAGCCCGGCGGCAGTGACCACCTCGACCGGCAATAGGTCCGCAGCTTCGCCGGCAAGAATTTGTTGCGGATGCAGCACCAAGGCCGCCACGGCCGATGCGGGCACAAAGCTCAGATCGACCGCCGCGGCCTTTGATCCCGCTGAATCGGTTTGGGCCGCAGGCGCAGCAATGGCCGCAGGCGCAGCGATGGCCGCAGGCGCAGCGATTGCCGGCGGCTCATCGCCAAAGCATGGCTGCAGGCACGGGGTCATCACCATTGCAAAGCAGGCCAACGCCGCGAGCGACCATTGAACATCGCGCATCGTTCCACCCCCAATCGATTTTGTCGGCCAATGAAAGGCCCACGGCGGCAATTCCGAGGGCGAAACCACCGATTTTGCCTTTCCAGGCTAATCGTGGCCAGTAGGAGTGTCAACAATCGGCGGCATTGGTGCGGCCTGCTCCGTGCTCGTGCCTCGGAGGCGCATTTCGGCGGTCTTCGTCTCTACCCACTACCCACTACCCACTAACACTAACCACTACCACCACCCACTACCCACTAACCACTAACCACTAACCACTAACCACTAACCACTGATTTTTTTCGCTTGATTGACATTCGCTCGAACGAATTTGTACGATGATCGACGGTCTGGGAATCACCCGTCTTCATGAGGGAGGCTCGAACCATGCATGTTCTCACGCTCACTCGCGACAAATGGAAGACTTTCAAAGAGAAGAACAATCTTTCCAAGTCGAGTTTCTTCAGCAAGGCCGACGTCGGGCCGCACATCGACAGCTTTCAAAAAGCCCTCGAAGATTGCAAGAAGAGCCCGGGCCAAAAAAGCCTGATGGCCGCGTTCAGCAAAGGCGAAACGTTGAACAAGGCCTTCGAAAAATTCATCGGCCTGAAAGAGGCCAAAGACGAACTGAAGCCCGACGCAAAGAAACAACTCGAAACGTGGCGCGGCGAACTTTCGGCGATGGTGCAAGGCTTGGCAAAACTTTACAAATCGTCGGAAAAAGATTTGCAAGCCGGCGACACCAAGAATCTCAACTCGCAACTCGATCAGTTCGTGTTCAAATAGGGCCGCTACACTGAATTGGCGCGCCTGAAACGAAAAACGCCTTCTCGCTGGCCGCGGCACGTTGCCCCGCGTTGCCGGCCCGGTTTCCGGCTGGGTCAGTTCACCGATCAATCGACCGTGGAGATCCGGAGCCAGTTTGGCGAGTCGGTTCCCTTCGTCAAGAAGCCCGACAGGAACTCAGACGGGAAGCCCTCGTTGTTCGAAGTCGTTTCGGGCGAACATGCGGTTTACAAACGGATCGCGGCAGGCTTCGCTTTGCCGACGAACCGCCAACCCATACGGGCCGGCCCATTTTGCGCCGCACGCAACGGAGTCAGGCTGGAAAGCCTGACCTACGGCCGGCAGCGCTGTTATCAATGCTTCGCCTTCGAATTGGCGAGCGAGATCAGGCAGTAGGCGGTGACCAGATTTGGGTTGCCTTCCAGCCAGCGGTGGCTGGAATTGACCCACGAGCCGTCGGGCTTTTGGCGCTTGGCGATGGCTTCGAGCAGCTCGTGGCGCCAATTGTGGGAGCGGCCTTCGGCGTCGACGATTTCGTCTTGGCCCAACGCGGCAAGCGCTTTCGAGAACGTGTTGTAGTAGTAGAACAATCCGGCTTCGCGTTCGGGCATGCCGGGGTTGGCATCGAGCGTGTAGTTTTTCTTCACCCAGCCGACCGCCGCCTTGACGCGCGGATCGTCGGCCTTCACGCCGGCGTAGATCATGCTCTTCAGGCCGGTGTAGGTCATCGAGCCGTAGCTGCGCAGGCCGCCATCCGCGGTGGTTCCGGCTTCGCTGCCCCCTTCGACCGTCGGGGTGTAGTAAAAGCCGCCGTCGGGATTCTTGGCGGCGTAGGGCGTGGTGTTGGCCGGCGATTCGAAATTCTGGCAGCGCGACACGAACACCAAAGCCCGCTTGACGGCTTCGTCGTTCGGGCCGTTGCCCGCCGCCTTCAGGGCATCCATGAAGAAGCCGGTGTTCGAGAGGTCGGGCCGTTTGTGCTTGCCGTAGCCGGCGCCGCCGTATTTCACATCCGATTCTTCACCGCCCCATTGAATGCCGTTCAAAAACTTGTCGGCGTTCTTCAAGAGCGTCGTGTAGCGGCCGTCGCCGTTGGCGTCGGTGAACGCCAGCACGGCCAGCGATGTTTCATAATTCTTGACCGGCGAGTCGGGCGAATAGATGCCGCCATCCGAATGAACGAACGTTTTGATCCATTTTAGGCTCTTGGCCACGGCCGGATCGTCGGGCGAGCGTCCTTGCCGCAGCAAGGCATCGGTGCAAATCGAGGCCATGCCGGGGCCAAGATCCTTGCCGTAGGAACCATCTTCTTGCACGCCCTTGGTAATGAGATATTCGACGCCCCGATCGACGGTTTGCTGATAGAGCTTTGCGTCCGACTCGGCCGGCGCGGCGGTATCTGCGGCGTGAGCCAAGCCTCCGACGGTTGCGCTCAAAGTGAAAATGCCCAAGGCGGCCAATAGCTTGCGGCGGACCATGTTTCAAACTCCTTCAATTCGAGTGCTGCGGGCGAGTTCGGCGGGATCGAAAACTCGCGGACGTTGCAATAAATATGCCGTTGCTGATTACCGCGTGGCCGTGAAGAAATCCACAAGCTCTTCGGGAAACGGGTGGCAATGCAATCGAGCAAATGCCGAAAAATTCGCCGCGCGTGGCCAAAAAACCGCCGGGGCGGCGATTCTGGCGGCTCCGGAATTGCCCGGACAGGGAACTAAAGACCGCGCCCAATTCTACGTCAGCCTGGGGCGGCGTCAATCGAACGGTTCGAAAGGCCCGCATGACGTAAAGTCGCGATTTCAGCCGAGTTACCTTGCCCGCAGCAGTGCCATGACGGCGAGGCACACGAGCCAAAAGACGAATGCGGCAAAGCTGATGGCGAACAGCATTTTTTGCCGCCGAGTCGGCGGCGACGGCGGCGATTCGGTCGGTAGCGGTTCGTCGGCAGAAGGCTTCGCCGCCGGCGAATTGCGAACTGTGTTTCGCGGCGGATTACGGGTCGAGGCAGTTTCGCGGCCCGGGTCGTCCGGATCATTTTTCCGGGGCGCAGGCCGCGGCTTTCGTTGCTTCGGCCTAGCCATTCTCCTCCTCCGATGAGTCGGGCCGAAAATGGAACGATTTGCGGAAGGCGGTGTCGAAATCGTAGACGTCGTCAAAATCTTCGAGCCGATCTTCGCGCGTCTTTTTCATCCGCTTGATTTCGATCAGGTTGAACACGATGTTGCCGAAATCGCGAGTCGTGTAAATGCCCCAGCTATTCAGCACTGATTTCGCCAGATAGCCGAATTCCTCGACGGCATATTGGCGAATTGCTTCGCATAGCTCCTGGCCGGTCAAATGCCGCTCGGCCTGGCCACCCTCTTCCGGCGTCGGGATTGGGGGCTGATCCTCTTCGTCGGAAAGCTTGTGCCGGCCCATTCCCAGCGCTTCGTGTGCATAGCCCAGCGCTTCTTCCACGAACGCATAGGCATCGAGCCGATAGCGGCGGTCGCGATTCAAGAGCTGGGCCAGCGGATGGGTGGGGTCGAGCATCGACATCGTTTAGCAAGCCGCCGTTTGTTTGGGATTGGCTGGGCGACAAACAGTATTTAATTCGACGCGCGAAACCGCAAGCGAGCCGCAAGCCTCGGTCGCCGAAGGAACCCCTCAGCCTGCCCTCTCCCGCAAGGGGAGAGGGGTTCTGTGGAGAAGTTATTTTTCGGCCGAGCCTTAACCACCGTGCTCGACGGCGCCGCGGTTCAACACCGTCAACACATCGGCAGCGGGGATCAACACGCGCCGATGATCTTCCGTCTCCACGAGCAATTGCCGGGCAAGAATCTCATGGGCCAGCACCCGGCTCCGGCCGGTTTGCGTCAACACGTCCGAGCCGACCGGCGGCAAATCCTTCTGCAATTGCTCATAGGTATCGTATTCGTATCGCAGGCAACATTTCAACCGCCCGCACCGGCCGGAAATTTTTGTCGGATCGAGCGTCGCCTTCTGCAATTTCGCCATTTTCATCGAAACAGGGGGCATTTCGTTGAGATGCGTGTTGCAGCACACCGGCTTGCCGCAGTCGCCGTAGTCGGCCAACAGCTTCGCTTCATCGCGGACGCCGATTTGCCGCATTTCAATGCGTGTCTGAAATTCGGCCGCCAGCAGCCGGACCAACTCACGAAAATCGACCCGATTCTCGGCCAGGTAATAAATGACGATCCGCTCGCCGCCGAAAATGTGCTCGATGTCCACCAGCTGCATCGGCAGGGTCAATTGCTCGATCAGCCGCAGACACGATTCGTATTCGGCACGCTGTTGGGCGATGATCCGCGATTGCTCGAGCACGTCGGCCGGGGTCATCGCTCGGAGCACTTGGCCCGAGGTCGGATTGGTGAGCTGCTTGACGGCCTCGGGCGTCGCCTCGCAAAGCACGATGCCCGTCTCGAGGCCGCGATCGGTGCGGGCGACAACCTGCGTGCCGCGGCTAGACGGGGCGTCGTCTCGGGCATTCATCACACCCAAATTCCGCATTGCCCCGTATCGAACAACGTATTTCGGCATCGAGGAAGGGCGGGGTGAGGGGCGAGGGGCGAGGGGCGAGTAAGACGGTCAAGCGCTTCTGTAAAGTTTTAGGTAGGTCGATCGCACGAGTATAGAGGAAAAACGGTGCATTCGGCCAGTGGCCGCCATGCTCTGCCTTTCCTCGCCCCGCGCCCCGCGCCCCTCGCCCCGCGCCCCGCGCCCCTCTATATTGTTTCCGCATGGACGCAGCCGCTACACAACTCGATCGCCCGCAGTTGCCGCCGGTGCTGACGGTTTCGGCTCTCACGCTTTTGATCAAGGAGGTCGTCGAAGGGAGTTTTCCGCTGGTCTGGGTCAGCGGCGAAATTTCCAATTTCTCGCGCCCGCAATCCGGACACTGCTATCTCACGCTCAAAGACGATCAGGCCCAGATCCGGGCCGTCATTTGGCGCGGCACTGCCGCCACGATCCGCTGCGATTTGCACGATGGGCTCGAAGTGATCTGCCGCGGGCATTTGGACCTCTATGCCCCCCGCGGCAGCTACCAGCTTGTCGTCGACGAGCTGCAGCCGAAGGGGCTCGGAGCACTGGAGCAGGCGCTGCGCCGGCTGCGAGAAAAGCTGGCGGCAGAAGGGCTTTTTGAGCGGGGCCGAAAGCGGCCAATTCCCGCCTTTCCACGCCGCATCGCCGTTGTCACTAGCCCCACCGGCGCCGCGATCCGCGATTTTCTGCAAGTGCTCGGCCGCCGCTGGCGAGGCTGCGATGTGCTGGTCGTGCCCGTGCGCGTGCAAGGAGTCGGATCGGCCGACGAAATCGCGCGGGCGATCGCGACCGTGAATCGGCTGCTGACGCCCATCGACGTGCTCGTCGTGGCTCGCGGCGGCGGGAGTTTGGAAGACCTGTGGGCGTTTAACGAAGAAGCGGTGGTGCGGGCGATCGCTGGCTCGCGGATTCCGGTCGTGTCGGGCGTGGGGCATGAAATCGATGTCACCTTGGCCGATTTGGTGGCCGACCTGCGGGCGCTGACGCCCAGTGAGGCCGCCGAGCGCGTCGTGCCGGCGATCGACGACATTCGGGCCAAGCTTCGCTCTCGGCAACAGCAAATGGTCGCCGCGCTGCGCAATCGCGTCGGCAATGAGCGCCGGCGGCTCGAATCGCTCGCCGATCGGCGTGTCGTGCGGAAGCCGTTTGACCGCTTGCACGAATTGGGGCAACAATTGGACCAGTGGTCGGCGCGGTCCGAACGAGCCATCCGGCAGCGTTTGGCACAAGCCCGGCAATGCGCGACGGGAATGTCGGCGCGGCTGGAATCGCTCAGTCCACTTGGAGTGTTATCGCGCGGTTACACATTGACGACGCGGCTCGATGGCCGGCTGATCGCCGCCAGCGAGGAATTGTCGGTGGGGGATCAAATTCAGACTCGTTTCGCCCGCGGGCAGGTGATCAGCCGGGTCGAAAGCGTCGGAAATGCGGACGGCGCGGGCGCCGCAACGGCGGATTCGCAAGATTGGCAAAATAGCAAGAGTTGAACATGACAACTGACGACGAACAGCTTGCCGCAACAGCGGCCCCGCCAACCGCTCCGCCCGATTTTGAGAGCGCCCTCGCTCGGATGGAGGCGATCGTTTACGAATTGGAAGAGGGCCGGGTTGGATTGGCCGAAGCACTCGCCCGCTATGAAGAGGGGGTAGGTCTGTTGCGACAGTGCTTTGCACTCCTGGAAACGGCCGAACGGCGGATCGAACTGCTTACGGGCGTCGATGCGGCCGGTAATCCCGTGGTCGAGCCCTACGACGACACGGCGTCGGCCGATCAAGCCGAGCAAGGCACTCGCCGCAGCCGGCAGCGCAGCGCCGGATCGTCAAAGCCGGCCAAGGCTTCGCGGGCTCCGGCGCAGCAGGCCGCAGCCTCGCAGGCCATCGAAACACCTTCGGCAACGGATTCATCGATTCCACCCGAGCAATCGTCCCGCAGCGCGTGCGATCCCGACGCGCCGCCCGGCCCCAGCAAGATAGACTCGCCCGGCCGGCTGTTTTAGAATGGAAAATACGATTGGATGCCCAACCTATTTCATTACACAGATAGGCGCGGCTGGAATGGGATCCGGGCTCACTCGGCGTGGCGATTCCGGGCGAGCCAACCGAGGGCATCCTGGTGCCCATGCGGCGCGTGTTTTACGGGGATCGAACCGAGCGCGGCAAACCTACGAACATTAGCCATGCGGATTCGTGTGCCGAAGTCCAAGCTGCGTTATGTGTTTTGGTTCGTTGGAACCGAGGGACTAGCACCTGTCGAAAATCGCCGCGGGCGCGACAACCAATGCTACTACAGCCCAACGGATTATTCGGTTTCGGGGGAGCGGCAGTGGCGCACCGGCACTTTTGCCGAGTTGCAAGGAGACTTTGGATGATTGGCGGAATCGACCTAGAGCTACCGACATGGGCTGGCGATTCTACGCTTGAACGCGCTGTTGAAGCCACCCGGCAGCTTTGGCCAGATGCCGTATTCCAGGAGGTGCTGACGGGTGATCGTTACGACACGTTCGACCAGATGCCATTTGGCGGGAAGAGACAAATTTTCGTTTACAGAGACGTGAAGGCGGCTGATCGATGGGAGGCGATGGGTGCGGTCCCATCCTTATATAATACGATGGTTCATTTAATTACCGACCCTGGATTCATAACGATTGTCGTCGACGAGGAAAATGAGTTCACGCGGCAAATGATCAATGCGATCTCCACTGCTCTTCGCGACGACCTTTTTTGCGCAGTTGCGCTCGCGGAGGCAGCATGAACGCGCCGACCGCACTCACGCTGGAAGACGCCATCCGAAGGTCAGGCGAGGGCTGGATCATCGACTCGTTTGCCCCGAAAGGGTCCGGCTACAACTACGTTCTTGGGACGCTACAAAGGGTTAGCGAGCTTGCGACTTCACGATTGGGGACGTCCGCGCCCGATCTCTCGCCGCAGGCAGTCGTTGATGAATTCGAGCGTAATCCTTCCCGGGTGCGTGGGTTCTTCCAGATTCTCGGCGGCTCCAGAACTCCCAAAATGCTACTCATGGTTTGGCGAGTCATGCAAGGCATGGAGATCGACGAAGTCGAATTGAATTATCGACGGCAGAAGCAATTTCACGTGCGAATTGTGCTGGTGTCGCCCCACGGGGAGGAAGACGTGCCCTATGAATCGTCCGACATCAATGACTTCGCGATTTTTTGGCACATCGGCACATTGCAAATCAACAATCGACCTGTCTTCGACGGTTTCTATCCCTTGCGGGTGTCTTAACGAGCGGGTGGAGCGTTTTCTCGATGGAAGGTCGGCGGCGAGAGGGGGCGTTGTTTGAAGTTTTCCACAGCGCAATCCACCGCTCTCTCGCTCCCGTTCGCGCTCGCTGAATCGCGGCGGCGGATCGATGCGGCTCTCGATCAATATAGCCGGTTCGATGCCGGCTGCCCCGAACGGCTTGGCGAAGCGATCCGCTATTGTCTGTTGGCTCCCGGCAAGCGGCTGCGGCCGACGCTCGTGTTATGGGCGGCAGAGGCTTGCGGTTGCAGTGTGGAGGCAGCACTGCCGGCCGCGTGCGCGGTGGAAATGGTTCACACCTATTCGCTCGTGCACGACGATTTGCCGGCCATGGACGACGACGATCTCCGTCGAGGACGTGCCACATGCCACAAAGTCTACGGCGAGGCCAACGCGATTCTGGTCGGCGACGCGCTACAAGCCCTGGCGTTCGAAGTGCTCGCGGCGGGCATTCGCCCCGCGGAGAAGGCCGTCGCTTGCATCGCGACGTTGGCCCATGCCGCCGGGGCCACCGCCCTGGTCGGCGGGCAGGCCGACGATCTGGCCCGGCAAACGGCGGAAAACGATCTGCCGCCGCGAGATCGGCCGCAGCGAGATCGGCCCTCGCTCGATCTGGCCGCGCTGGAATCGATCCACGAGCGGAAAACCGGCGCGATGTTTCACGCCTCGCTGCGATTGGGCGGATTGATCGCCGCGGCCGATCCGCGGCGGCAGGCAGCCCTGGAAGCATTCGGCCGGAAGCTCGGCCTGGCCTTTCAAATCATCGACGATCTTCTCGACGTCGAAGGGGAAGAAGCGGCGGTGGGCAAGCGGCTCGGCAAAGACTCGAACCGCGGAAAGCTGACATTTCCGGCCGTGTTGGGCCTCGACGAAAGCCGGCGCTACGCCCGGCAGACGATCGACGAAGCGGTCGCCGCTCTCGCGCCGCTCGCGCCGGCCGACGAGCGATTGGCAAGCATGGCACGATTCGTCCTGGAAAGGAATCAATGATCATGGCGGACGAGTTGCTTGCGACGATTCAATCTCCCGCCGATTTGCAGCGGCTTTCGCTTGCACAATTGCAGCAATTGGCCGCGGAAATGCGCGAGGCGCTTTGCAAGGTGGTCGCCGATCGGACCGCTCATTTCGCATCGAATCTGGGCGTCGTCGAGCTTTGCCTGGCCTTGCACACGACGTTCGATTTCCGCCGCGACCGCCTGATCTGGGATACCGGGCATCAAATTTATCCGCACAAACTGATCACCGGCCGCTATTCCCATTTCGCCACCATTCGCACGCGCGGCGGACTGATGGGCTATCCCAATCCGCACGAGAGCCCCTACGACCTGTTTATGACCGGCCACGCCGGTTGCAGTGTGTCGACCGTGCTCGGGCTGCATAGCGGCGACGAATTGCTCGGCGAGGCCGACCGGCACGCCGTTGCCGTCATTGGCGACGGTGCGTTGCCGAGCGGAATCGTGTTCGAAGCGTTGAACAACGCCGGGGGCAAGAAGCCCGCCAAGCTGTTGGTCGTGTTGAACGACAACAAGATGTCGATCTGCCCGCGCGTCGGCGGCCTGGCCGATTATCTCGATCGCTTGCGGATGAATCGCTTTTACACCGGCTTGAAACACGAAGTGGCCGGGTTACTCGATCGCTTGCCGTTGATCGGCGACAGAATCGAACGCTTGCTGTCGCTCATCAAAGACTCGATCAAGGCCGGGATGCATGGCGGAATGCACGGCGGGATGTTGTTCGAAGAATTGAATTTCCGCTATGTCGGACCGGTCGACGGCCATAGCATTCCGCAGTTGCGCAAGTATTTGAAACTGGCCAAGGACGCCGACGGGCCGGTGCTGCTGCACGTCGTGACGGAGAAGGGGCATGGCTTCGAGCCGGCGGAAGCCGATCCGGTCTATTTCCACACGCCCGCGCCATTCGCCTGCGGCGGCGAAGCCGTGCTGCCGATCCAATCGAGTTCCTCACGCGCCTACACCGACGTTGCCAGCCAAAGCATCTCCGACCAGATGCATCGGAATCCGCGCGTCACGGTGCTCACCGCGGCGATGTGCCAAGGCAACAAACTCGAGCCGATCCGCGCAGCGTTTCCGGACCGGTTTTTCGACACCGGCATTTGCGAATCGCACGCGGTCGCGTTCGCCGCCGGACAAGCCAAGGCCGGCTTGCGGCCGATCGTCGACATTTACAGCACATTCTTGCAGCGCAGTTTCGATCAGATCTTTCAGGAAGTCGCGCTGCAGAATTTGCCGGTCACGTTCATGCTCGATCGAGCCGGCCTGACGGGGCCCGATGGGCCGACGCATCACGGCGCTTTCGACATCGGCTACATGCGATTATTCCCCAACCTGACCGTGATGGCCCCCGGCGACGAGGACGACTTGCGCGAGATGCTCGAATTCGCTCTTGCGCACGACGGGCCTGCGTCGATCCGCTATCCGAAGGCGACGGCCGAGAAGTGCAACCGGCAACGAACCGCGGTTGAATTCGGCCGAGCCGAAGTCATCGATTGGGGGACCGACGGCTTGCTGATCGCGTGCGGCACGCTACTGGGAAGCTGCATCAAGGCTGCCGCACAGTTGCGCGACGAAGGGCTCGATATCGGCGTCGTCAACGCTCGATTCATCAAGCCGCTCGACCGGGAAACCATCCTGCGGGCCATCGAGACTGCGCCGCTCGTCGTGACAGTCGAAGAAGGAGCCCTCATGACCGGCTTCGGCAGCGCCGTGCTGGAAGCCGCCGCGGATGCGGGCTTGAACACCGCGCACATCCGCCGCCTCGGCATTCCCGACCGATTTGTCGAGCACGGCGATCGGGCCGAACTGTTGGCCGAACTCGGCCTCGACGCGGCCGGAATCGCAAATTGCTGCCGTCAACTGGCCGACGACCTTGGGCTCTGCAAAGACGCCAATCGCCGCCGCGTGAGTTGAGCCGCACCGATCGCGGGCCGGCGTCTCCCTTCGCCTCTCCCCTTCGTGGCAGAGGGGCCGGGCCTGGGGGCGCGGCAACCGAGCCCATCTAATTTTTCGTCGCCCCGATTTCAACCCAGCGGCGCTCTTCGTGCGATCGAAGCACCGCATCGGCGACAATTTGGGCATTCAGCCCATCGAGAAAACTCGGCGCCGCCTCGCGGCGCTCGACAATCGCCGACACGAACTCCCACATGAGATCATAGCGAAACACGGTCGCCGGGTTGCCATCGCGCGGATCGCGGGGGCTCTCGGCCGGCTTGAGAAACTCGAGCGGCACCTCGACCGGCGCGAGATCATGCCCTGTCCGGCCGATAAGAATCGTGTTCGGCAGATGCAATTGATAGACGGCCGAGCCCTCGGAGCCGTTGATCTCGGCCCATTCGTGGCCGAAGCCGCTCCGCTCATACCCCTTGGCCAGCGTGGTGCCTTCCCAAACGCCGGTCGCTCCGGAAGCGAATTCACCGAGCAAGGCCGACCAATCGTCGACATCCGAGGGAGGGCAAGCTTTGCCATCGACGGTTTGCGTCCGCGGGGCAAACCGAGCCACGGCTCCGCAAATCTGCCGCAGTGGCCCCATCAGATCGATCGCCAGATCGATGCGGTGGATCGTCATGTCGAACAGATCGCCCGCGCCGGCCTGGGCCCGATATTGCCGCCAGCCCCAACTCGTCTCGGGCCAATCCAAGAATCGCTGGCTGCGGAAATGCCGCGGCTGGCCGAGGGCCCCGCTCGCGACAAGATGCTTGAGATACCGCATCGCGGGCGCGAAACGGTAGGTAAACGCCGTCATATGCACGATGCCGGCCGCATCCGCCGCTTGATACATCCGGCTTACTTCGCCCGCATTCAGTCCCAGCGGCTTTTCGCACATCAGGTGCTTTCCGGCCTGGGCCGCGACGGTGGCGATTTCGCAATGCGTGAAATTGGGCGTCGCGATCACCAGGGCGTCGATCTCCGGATCGGCGCACAGCTCGCGGAAGTCAGTGGTGGTCTGCTTCAATCCCCATTCGGCCCGTCGCCGTTGGAGCAAGCCCGGATCGGCGTCGCAGGCGGCCACGAGCCGCGCCCGATTGTCCAAGCGGATGGCCGGCACATGGTGATAATCGCTGACCTTGCCGGCGCCGATCAAAGCGATTCGGACCGGCTCGTCGGTGGGTTTTTTCTCGTTCATCGATGATTGCAAGAAAAGTCGGGCGGCCAATGAGTTCAACGGCCGCGGAAGCCACGTTGTGACAACCGCGTTTCGGAACCGGCCAGAGTAAGCGTTTTGCGGCCGGCCGACAAGTTGCGGAGCTCCACACGTGTCGTCGGAGAGAAGCTGCATGTTGGCCCGGCTGCCGGCGCGGCCTTTCGGCATTCGTCAATCGTTGTTCGCCATTGCGAGCGAGCCACCCGGTTCGGAAGCGACCGACTCTTGATAGTGGCGATTGATCAGATCGTTTTGCAGCCACAGAAGCTTGTTGAACGGCTGAAAAATAAACTGGACATGCTGGCTACTCGGCAAGCAAATTAGTCGCTACATTGCGCGATTATTCCAAGCTTCTCCGCGATTCCGCGAAGCGGTCTCCGGCGGCGAAACGCTTTCATTCGCACGATGGTGGACTATGAACATCACGTTGAAATGTCCGGGCTGCGGGCAGCCGCTGGCCGTGCCGCCGGATTTCGCCGGGCGGCAGGCGACGTGTCCGAAGTGCAAATCGCCGTTTTTGATTCCGGTGGCCCCGTCGCCGCCGGCAGCGAAGCCACTGCCGGTGGCGACGCCATTAGCCTTTCCTGCCGCAGCGCGATCCAGCACGCCGCCGCTGCCGCGATCCGCGCCGCCGCCATTGCCGCAATCGGCGGGGGCACATTCGGCGCCGCACGGCGGTGCGTTCGATCTCGATTCGCTCGGAATTTCGCCGGCTAGCGCTGTTTCAACCGCTGGAATTGCTCCGGTGCCGCGGAGCGTGGCGGCCGGTTCGCGGCGGTCGTCCAAAACGCCCTGGTTGGTCGGCGCAATTGCGGCCAGTGTATTTCTCCTTGCGGCTGCGGTCGGCGGGTGGATGATGTTCGGCGTTCGCTCCGGGCTCGGCGACGATCTGCGATTCATGCCCGACGACGCAAATCTGGTATTCACGATCGACGTGAAATCGCTGCTGGCGAGCGGCGTGGGGCGACGATTCAAGGAGCAATTGCCCGATCTGAAACAACTGGCCAAAAACTCGAAAGTGAAGCCCGAGGATATCGAGCGGATGACGATGGGAGGCCGCGCGACAAATGAGCAATTCTGCGTGGTGATCCATTTCACCAAGCCGATCGCGGTCGAAGATGTGTTGCCCGGCGAGACGACCAAATCGACCGTCGGCAGCCATACCATGTATGTTCAAGCGGCGTCGGCCGCGACACAAATCGACCCGCAGTCGGTGTTGATCGGCACCGTCAAGGAAGTGCGGCAAGTGCTCGAGCGCAACGCACCGCCCAGAATTCCCGCGGCCCTCGAAGCCGCCATGACCGAAGCCGACTTCAGCAAGCCCCTGGCGATTGCCGTCGACACCAGCGGAGTTGCGCAGCTCGTGGCCGGGCAAGGGATGGCCAATCCGATGGGGGCCACGCTGCAGCAGATTCGCGGTTTCTCGGCTTACGCCCAGGTGGGCGACGATATCCGGCTGTATGCGGCCGCCGTCTGCAAGGATTCCGCGGCCGCTGAAAATGTCCGCAAGGAAATCGAAGGATTGAAAGCGATGGTCGCGAGCGTCAAGCCGGCCGCGCCTGCCGGGCAAAATGCCGCCGCCATGAACATGATGAATTCGCTTTCGGTCTCCACCTCGGGCGCGACGCTGCGGGCCAGCCTAACGATCGACGCCGATACGCTCGCGGGGCCAATCATGGCGGCCCGCGCCGCCGCCAACAACGCCCTGAATGCCAGCCGCACCGCAAGGCCCGACAACGTGGGCAAACCAGCAAAGCCACGCCTGCACAAACCGAAGAAGCCCAAAAATTCGTCGGACAAGTCGAACTGACGGCGGGCGAAGATCTGCTGTGCGATCGACGGCTTCCTTCGTCCGCCGGCGCGCTTAGTCCGTCGGTTCGATGTGAACCGTTGCATCGAGAATCGAGAGTTGCGAATCCAGAAGTGCTTGTTTCACATCGTGGGCAATTTCGTGGCCGCGGCGGACCGTGAGATTGCCGTCCACCTCGACGTGGATATCGACCAGCAACGACAGGCCGCTGCGCCGAACGCGGCATTTTTCGATCGCCGCCACTTCCGGCACCGCCGCGGCGATCCGGCGAATCTGATCGTCGACCTCCGCGGCAGGCGCCGAATCCATCACATCGTCGAGCGCACGGCGAAAAAGCCGCACACCGTTGCCCACGATAATCATGCACGCCAAAAGCGCGGCCCACGCGTCGGCCCGAATGTAGCGCGGGCCACCGACGATGGCCACCGTGATGCCGATGAACGCGGCGAGCGAAGTGATCGCGTCGCTGCGATGATGCCACGCTTCGCTGAGCAAGGCTTGGCTGCCGATCTGTCGGCCCATCCGATCGATCATCCGAAACATCAGTTCCTTGACGCCGATCACGCCCACCAGAACCACCAATGTGTAAACCGCCGGCGGCGTGCTCGGCGGATTCAACAGTGCCCGGATGCTCTGAATGGCGATGCCGACTCCGGTGGCCAGCAGCGCGACCGCGGCGACCATTGCCGAGAGCGATTCGGCTTTGCCGTGGCCGAACGGATGATTCTCGTCCGGGGGAATGGCCGCGATCCGCAATCCGCCGGAGACGACCAGCGAACTAACCACGTCGGCCAGCGATTCGACGCCATCGGCCACAAGGGCGTAGGCCTGTCCGAGCACGCCGGCGCAAATTTTCACGGCCGCCATCAGGGCATTGAGCAGCACGCCCCAGAGAATAATGCGAATTCCGCCGGCCGCGGCCGAACTGAGCCGCTCGGCGGGAGGAGGAATTTTCGGCGGCGGCGGTTCGATCACCATCCGTCCTTGATAACCGGCTCCTGAAGCGGTGTAAAGCAGCCGTGGCGCGAGCCTTCGGCAAAGCGAACATTAGCCGCGCCATTCTAGGGCGGGGTTTTGCGACGGTGGATTTTGCCGCCCGGGTGAGTACACTATCTGGACGCGCCCGCCTTCCCATCCCACCACGTCTTGAGCCCAGCCGAATTATGAACCGAAAATTTTTTAGCGTTGCGGCCCTGTTGACCTTCATGGCGAGCGTTTATCCCGCGATCGCGGATGCGGCGCGTCCGAAGCCGCCGACCCGCGACGCGAACACGGCGGCATTGGCCGGCGCGAAAGAATTGCCCGACGGCGCGGTTCCGCCGATCGATGTCGAGGGAGATTTTATTCTCGGGCCGACGCACAATCGTGCCCCCGACATGAGCGTGCAGGCCGGCGTGCCGCAAGGAACCGTTCACAATCTGACGCTGAATTCCGCCGATAGCAAGTTGTATCCTGGCATCGCACGCGACAAGAACACGTTTGGCACTTCCGATCCCAACGATCCGGCCAAGCTCGTGGTCACCACCAGCCATCCGGCTCCCTACACGCGGCATGTTGCCGTGTACGTGCCCAAGCAATATGTGCAGGGCACCGCGGCCCCGTTCATCGTCGGCGCCGACGGCCCCGATCGATCGCTGTTCACGGCGCTCGACAATCTCATCGCTCAGCACAAGGTGCCGGTGATGATCGGTATTTCGATCAGCAACGGCAGCGGCGATGCCCAAGGGAGCGAGCGAGGATTGGAATACGACACGATGTCGGGCCGATACGCGGAATTCGTCGAACAGGAAGTGCTGCCGCTTGTCGAGCAGGAGTGCAAAGTGAAACTCACCAAGGATCCGGAAGGCCGGGCCACGATGGGCTGCAGCTCCGGCGGATCGTGCGCCATGATCATGGCCTGGTATCATCCCGAAATGTACCACCGCGTGCTCACCTACTCGGGCACCTATGTAAATCAGCAATGGCCATCCAATCCCGACTCGCCGCACGGCGCTTGGGAATTGCACGAACACCTGATTCCGAACAGCCCCGCCAAACCACTGCGCATCTGGATGGAAGTGGGCGACCGCGACCTGCTGAACCCGAACAGCATGCGCGACAAGATGCACGATTGGGTGCGGGCGAACGAAGACATGGCCAAGGCCCTGGCCGCGAAGGGGTATCACTACCAATTCGTGTTCGCTCGCAACGCCGGCCATTGCGAAGGAAGCGTCAAACAGCAAACGCTGCCCGAAGCCCTGCAATGGCTGTGGGAGGGCTATTCAGCGGGGTCCAAGAGCAATGCCCGCTGAACAACCGAACTCGATAATCTCGCGGTGCGGCTGCCGGCTCGCCTGGCAGTGTGCGCACCGCGCCGTCGCTGCACTGCTGCACAAGCCTGCAGTGGCGCTCGCTATCAGGCCAGCCGGGGTTTTTCGGTTCGACAAGCGTTTATGGCAATGGCCACGCACACCCTGGCCGCCACTGGTTTCAGCAATCGGAATCTTCTAGACTTGGGTTATTCGAGTCGCCAATCCGCCAGTTGGCTTCTTCTTAAGCCGGAACATCCGTGATGGGAGCGGAGTGTATGAAATTGAAATGGTTTGTCTGCGGACTTTCTTGCTTGATGTTGGTTGCAGCTCAGCTCGAGGCCGCGGATTGGCCGCAGTGGCAGGGGCCGGATCGCAATTCCATTTCGAAAGAAACCGGCCTGTTAAAGAATTGGCCGAAAGATGGCCCTCCGTTGGCTTGGCGGGTCGGCAAGCTCGGCGGCGGCTTCAGCACGCCGTCGGTCGCCGAAGGGCGCATCTACGGCATGAGCTATCGCGATGGAAACGAACTCGTGTGGGCCCTTAACGAAAATGGCGGCAAGCAGGAATGGGCGACGAAAACCGGCCCCGCCGAGGAGATCGGCGCGGCGGGCTTTGGCGGCGAAGGCCCACGCTGCACGCCCACCGTCGACGGCGAACTGCTCTACGCGCTCGGCCCCACAGGCCGCTTTGTTTGCCTCAACACGGCCGACGGCCAGATCGTTTGGCGCAAGAACATGAAAGACGATTTCGGCGGCCATTCCATGGCGCAATGGCATTATTGCGAATCGCCGCTTGTCGATGGCGACAAGGTGATTTGCACCCCCGGCGGCAAAGAAGCCACGGTCGTCGCGCTGAACAAGAAAACCGGCGACGTGATTTGGAAAGCCCACGTTCCGGATGGCAACGGGGCCGGCTACGCGTCGCCGATCGTGATCGACGCGGCCGGGCACCGACAATATGTCCATTTTCTCGAAGCTGGCCCCGCGGGCTTCGATGCGGAAACCGGCAAGCTGCTTTGGCGATCCAGCAAAAGCGCCACGCGCATCGCCAACGTTGCCACGCCTATTTTTCACGACGGCTGCATCTTCACCGCGGCTGCCTACGGCGGCGGCGGCGCGCTCGTGAAATTGATCGCGGAAGGCGACGGCGTTAAGGCCGAGGTGGTTTACACGACCAAGAAAATGGAAAACCACCACGGCGGCATCATCCTCGACAAAGGCTACCTCTACGGCGCCAACGGCGGAAATGGCGGCGGCTATCTCGTCTGCCTGAATTTCAAAACCGGCAAGGTTCAGTGGGACGAGCGCGCCGGCCAGCGCCGGGCCTCGAAAGGCTCGGTCGCCCTGGCCGACAACCGGATCTATTACCGGCAAGAAGACGGCACGGTGATTCTCATCGAGCCGAGTCCCAAGGAATACATCGAACACGGCCGCTTCGACCAGCCCGATCGCAGCCGCTCCCACGCCTGGGCGCATCCGGTGATCGCCAACGGCAAGCTATATCTGATCGACCAGGACAATCTGTTCTGTTACGACGTGGCCGCGAAGTAAATTCGTGGGCGAATCGCTTAGACCGTCCCAAACTCCAGCGTCGACGCCCCACTAGGCCCGAAGCGTAAGCGAGGACGCCCTCCGTTGCCGGGCGACGCCACACAAGCCCGAAGCGTTAGCGAGGACGCGCTCCGTTGCGGGCCGCCCCCAACACAAGCCCGAAGCGTAAGCGAGGATGCGCTCCGTTGCGGGTCGTCCTCACGAACGTATTGATCGAATGTGCATTTGGCTGTGCCGCCTGCAGCGAGACGATGCCGCCGTAGCGGCGCTCCCTCGCTAACGCTTCGGGTTTGTGTTGCGTTACAGCGACGAATCGTCGGGCGAATCGCTTTGGCCATCCCAAACTCCAGCGCCGACGCCACACAAGCCCGAAGCGTAAGCGAGGACGCGCTCCGTTGCGGGCCGCCGACACGAACGTATTGATCCAATGTGCATTTGGCTGTGCCGCCCGCAGCGAGACGATGCCGCCGTAGCGGCGCTCCCTCGCTAACGCTTCGGGTTAGTGTTGCGTGACGGCAACGAATCGCCAGGCGAATCGCTTTGGCCATCCCAAACTACAGCGTTAACGCCACGCTAGCCCGAAGCGTAAGCGAGGATGCGCTCCGTTGCGGGCCGTCCTCACGAACGTATTAATCCAATGTGCACGCGCTGTGCCGCCTGCAGCGAGACGATGCCGCCGTAGCGGCGCTCCCTCGCTAACGCTTCGGGTTAGTGTTGCGTGACAGCAACGATGTGGGGATCGTGGGCCGGCAGTTGAGGCGGCAAATCGTCCGGCGAATCGCTTTGGCCATCCCAAAATTCCAGCGTCGACGCCACACTAGCCCGAAGCGTAAGCGAGGACGCGCTCCGTTGCGGGCCGTCCTCACGAACGTATTGATCCAATGTGCATTTGGCTGTGCCGCCTGCAGCGAGACGATGCCGCCGTAGCGGCGCTCCCTCGCTAACGCTTCGGGTTAGTGTTGCGTGACAGCGACGATGCGGGGATCGTGGGCCGGCAGTTGAGGCGGCAAATCGTCCGGCGAATCGCTTTGGCCATCCCGAAATTCCAGCGTCGACGCCACACTAGGAATATTGCACCAAGCTGAAGGTCGGGTGCGGGGCCAGCCGGGCGGCGCCTTTCAGGGCCAAAAGTTCGATCACGAAGGCGCAGCCGATCACTTTCGCGCCGGAATACTCGACCAGTTGGCAACAGGCTTGCATCGTGCCGCCGGTGGCCAAGAGATCGTCGACGAGCAACACGTTTTGACCCGACGACACACCGTCGATGTGCATCTCGAGCGTGTCGGTGCCGTATTCCAAATCGTAGTGGAAGGCGTGCGTGTCGAAGGGCAATTTGCCGGGCTTGCGCACCGGAACGAAGCCGACGCCCAATTCCAACGCCAGCGGCGCGGCGAACAAGAACCCCCGGGCCTCGGCCGCGGCCACGGCATGGATCCCCACGTCGCGGTAGTGGCCCGCCAATTGTGCGATCGTCTCGTGGAACGCTTCCGCGGAAGCCAAAAGCGGCGTGATGTCGCGAAACAAAATGCCCGGCTTGGGAAAGTCGGGAATGGCCCGGATGTAATCGGGCAGATGAACCCCGGTCGACGCCATTGTCATACGTCACCTCAAGAGATCGCGGAAAGCGGGCGCGCGGTCCAGTATAGCCCGGCGGATTGCCGTCGGCGAGCAAGGATCGAGGCGGCCGCTGGAGACAAGAAGCGTTTCGAAAACCGCAAGACAGAGGCAACACAGAGGGGGAGAGCAAGGCGGAGGGGGACAGTCCGCGCGCGAGGCGGAGGAGCGAGGCCGAGGGGGACAGTCCCCCGGCGGTTTTTGAAGCTTCTTCCGGTCGGTCCAACGGCTAATCGACATCCAGGCGTTCGACGAACTCGGCGAATTCCTTCCTTTGCTTTTCTTGCTGGGCGGAGAGGGTCTTCAGTTCCGCGCGAGTCTTGGCGATCAGATCTTCTTGTTCGCCGAACATCTTGACATACCGCTTGAACAACTCCGACGACTTGTCGAGTTGCTGCATGTTCAGGCGAATACGCGATTGCTCTTCTCCAATTTCCGTGATCTGCGATTCCGCTTGGGCGCGCTGTCTTAACAAATCGGTCCGGGCAGCCAATCGCGTCGACAATTCCTTGAACGCGTCCTTCACTTGCTGCGATGTGGCCGCGGCCGAGCTATACACCAGCAGCGCGCTCGTGTCGGAGAGCACGCCCAGCCGAACTTGCTGGAGCGATCGCCGTTGCTCCTCGACGGCCAAAGTCGCCGTCTTATGCTCCGGCACATCGAGGGCGAAGCGGTAGGTGTCGCGCGATTGTTCGGCGAGGTTCTTGGTGGAAACAAGTTTCCAGTCGGAATCGATCGGCTGCTCGATCAAAACATGCTTGGCTCGATCGCCCGAATTCTTCATCGTATATTCTCGCCGGCGGTTGATTTTGGTCGTGGCCTGGAGAACGCCGTGGACGATCTTTACCAGCGTGAGTTCTTCCGATCGCATGTCGTCGCCGCTGGTCGCTTCGACATTCAGATCGAGCGCGTAGCTAATGAGCCGGCTGGCGCCCGGGGCGATATCTTCGATCTGGGCGTCGCCCGCGTATTCGCCCCCGTCGAACACCGTGATCGGCCCCTGCATCAAATGGAGCTTGGTCGTGTTGTGCAGCCAAAGTCCGGAGAGCGGATGTTTCGATTGATCCGCCGGATTGTAGATGGAAACGCGCTCACCTTTGATCGGTTCGTTGACGATCGGCAGCAGCGCCGATTGCGAATGGGCGAGCGTGACGGGAGTGCCGATGGCGTAGCGAAATAATGCGCCGACCTCTTCGGCTTTTGTCTTCGGAGCGACTCCCTTTTTCAAATCGAGAGTCATATTGGGGCCGGGTCCGCCGACGACCGGCACCACGCTGGTCACCATTGGTTCTCGATTGGTGCCGAACGAGCCGCCTGCACCGAAGCCGCCCACCCCCATCCCGGCGCTCATTCCTCCGGCGCCGCCAAGACCGCCCCCGGTTTGGAACTGGTTCTTGTTCCCCAGTCGAACCGGCTTTCCACCGATCCGCAAACCGGAGTCGCCCGTCAGGGCCTCGAGATCGGCCTTGCCCGACATGTCCTGGTCGTAAGTGTGGGAAGTGAGCGTGCCGAACAATTCCGGCGCCACCCACGGCCGATCGACATACAGCGGTTCGTAGAGATCCATGAGGAACGAGATCGGCCGGCCGCTGACGAGCGTCACCGCGACGTTTTTCCAATCGTGCTCGGTCGTGTTTTCCACGACGGCCCAGCCTTGCAGAAGCGGCGCTTCCTTGTCGTCGAGCACGAGGCGGTAGCTGGTTTTCCACACCGGCGATTCTTGGATATAGCCGACGCGCACGGTCCGTTTTCCGGTGCCGGTGAAGTTCAGCGTGACGGCCTTTTTGTCGTTGGTGTGGGCCGAGGCCAACACGGCCAACGCATCCTGAAATTCCTTGTCGAGCTTTTCGTCGAGCAGGCGAAACTCGACGATCGAATTCAGCGGAATGCTGCGCAGGCCGGTGGCCGTCTTGAGGTTCAACACATCGATGGCCTGCATGCCTTCCTTGGCGGCCGGCACTTCGCGGCGCTCCAGTCCGACAACCGTTCCTTCGACGGGATTCGGCATCGAGATCGCCAAGCGTTGCCCGCGCAATTGGAGCAGCAAATCGGCGATGGTCGGGTTGCGTGCCAGGTCGATTGAAAACGACTTCAATTGCTTGGCCAGCGGCTCGCGCGAACCGTAGGTGACGGTGGAAACATGGCCCTGCCCAAAATCCTGCACTACCATGCTTTTGAGTAGATCGTTGATTGCCGCGGTGTCGAACCGCATTTCGACCGTGCGATTGCCGTCGATTTCGCCGCTGTGCTCGAAAAACCCGACGCCCGAGCTGAACAGCACGACCCTTTTAAGCGGAAGCTCGGCAGTCGGCGGTTCGGCCGCCTGAAGTAGCATTCCGGCGGAACCGAGCCAAGCAATAAGGGAGCAGCCGATCACGAGCCCACGGCGGCTCGGCCGATGATTAACTTTTCCGTAGCCCCCTTTCCCCTTGCGGGAGACGGCAGGCTGAGGGGTTTGAAAAACGGAAGTTATTCTTCGGCCGAGCTTAAGACACGAGCGCGCAGCATGAGCGTCCATTTCGGGGGCTCCTCAGAAAACGGTGGGATTGCAAAAAGACACTGTTCCGATTCGGCGAGATTTCGCCGTGCGATATTCTAAGACGACGGCGCGGCCGTTCGCAACTTCCCCGGCAATGCGCTACCGCCGCAGGTCAGACTTTCCGGTCGGACGAACGCTTACGAATAACGTGCCATGTCAGGCTGGAAAGCCTGACCTACGAGAAACACAGCAGCTTGCAATGTGGTGGCCAGACGCCTAGCATCAAGCGCACGGGCCGAGGGCAAGAAAACCGCTCGATGCAAAGCCGAGCCGAGGAGGCACTCCCATGTCGCGACCAGGGATCGATCGGACGATTCGCGTTTTTGCGTTTGCACTTGCCGCGGCATCGCTGATGCTCGCCGCGGCGACGTGCCGGGCACAAGCGGAAATCCAAACTACGCAAACCGTCGAACACGAACGATCGATTCGCGCGGCACTCGAACGCACCATGTCGTTCGATTTCAGGGAAACGCCTCTCAAGGACGTGGCGGCGGCACTCGAGCGCGCCCTAGGCGTGCCGATCGTGCTCGACTCGAAGGCTTTGAACGACGCCGGCGTCACCGACGACACAACGTTTACCTTCAGCAAGTCGGGCATTTCCGCGCGGGCCGCCTTGGACAGCATGCTGGCGTCGAAGGACTTGAGCTGGATCATGCAACGCGATCTGCTGGTCATCACCACCGCCGATGTGGCAAAAGCCTATGTCGTGGTCCGTGTTTATCCGGTTGCGGATTTGGTGTTCATCGAACACGCCGACGCCTACGACGCCGATTTCGATTCCCTGATCGAGGTGCTTACGAGCACGATCGTGCCGCAAAGCTGGGACAGCAACGGGGGCGCCGGATCGATCGCGCCGTTCGTCGAGGCAGGCGCGCTGGTCGTCAGCCAAACGCGGGAAGTTCACGAACGCATCGAGGCATTGCTGGCGCGGCTGCGCGCGGTGCGAGATCAGCAAGGATTACCGACCGCGCTGAAAATCGTCGGCTCGAGCGCCGATACGGCGTCTGGAGGGGTCGTTTCGGTCGAGGAAACACCCGCCAACGTGGCTGCGCAACCCACGCAATCGGCGACGCCGCGAGCCCGTTGGCAATTGCCGCGAGTTTATCGGTAGGGACGTACGAAGAAGTGCGTTCGGTGTGCCGAGGCATTCCCGCGCTGACGCTTCGGGCTAGTTTCCCGTTGGGAACACACATACTAGCCCGAAGCGTTAGCGAGGGGGCGATGCGCGAAATCGGAAGCGAGCCGCTAAGCGTCGATCGGGAGACGGCGTGATCCCGGCCGCATCCTATTCCCTCACCCTTCCGCCTACTTCGTCGCATCGAGGCCGTCGGCCAATTTGCCGAGGGCTTCGGTTTCGATCTGACGGACGCGCTCGCGCGTCAGCCCGAGCGATTGGCCGATTTCCTTGAGCGTGCGCGGTTCTTGATCTTCGAGGCCGAAGCGCATTCGCAGAACCGTCGCTTCGCGGCTATCCATCGTTTTGAGCATCGCCATGACGTGCGTGAGATTGTCGTGGGCGAGCATCGTGTCTTCCGGGCTTTTGAGATTTTCGTCCATGATCATCTCGCCGAGCGACCAGCCCGCCTCGGTCTGATCGGTTTGCGGCGTGGAATTGTAGATGCGGATTGCTTTCTTGATGATCGGCAGCTTTTTGCGCGCGAGGCCAAGCACGCGGGCGATTTCTTCGGGCGTCGGCGTGCGGCCGAGTTCTTCGGTCAGCCGTGCGCTGGCCCGCCGCCATTTCGAGAGCAGTTCGACCATGTAGGCCGGGATGCGGATCGTCTTGGCCGAGTTGATCAGTGCCCGCTTGATCGACTGCTTGATCCAGTAGCTGGCATAGGTGCTGAAGCGGGTGCCCATCGCGGGATCGAACCCTTCGACGGCCCGAAGCAGGCCGAGATTGCCTTCTTCGATCAGATCTTGAAGGCTGAGGCCTTTGCCGGTGTAGCCGCGGGCGATATTCACCACCAGCCGCAGATTGGCCCGCACCATGCGGTCGCGGGCCCGGGTGTCGCCCAGGCCGATGGCCATGGCGAGTTCTTGTTCGTCGTTGGCCGAGAGGAGGGCCGTTTCGTTGATTTCGCGGAGATAGGTTTCCAGCGGAGTCTGAACGGCGGCGGAGGATTTGCGTCGCGGTGCGGCCATAATTGGAAACCGGCGGTCGGGAGTGGGCGGGGAACGAGCAAGGGTGTCGATCGCGACAAACAACCTATCGACGCGCGCAAGCCGGTTTCTCCATTCGCCTTGCCGAGCGACAAGGTGCGCCGAATGTAGGCGAGGTTCGGACGGTGCGGAAAAGACGGCCTCGGCCGATTGCACCCAGCCGAGCACTGCGCCGCAAGTTCGGAATGCCGGTTATGCGAGAAATGCGGGTGCCGGCCAAACGAACGAACACAGGCCCGAAGTGTCAGCGAGAAGGGGGGCGAAACGCGGGCCGGAGCGCGTCCGGTCGAACGTTCGATGGGGGCCTGCGAAGGCTGCCCGTCGCGGCCGGTTCGTCGCCGCGAGGTGGAGTCGCCTTGTGCGTCGAGCCGTGGTCTGTGTCGCTCATTCATCGTAGAATGGGCATCGGACGGCGCTCGCCGGTCGGTGGATCGCAAATCCGGCGTAAGTGACTACTGTCGAAGCGAAAGCGTGGCATCCAATTGTGAAGCGTTGAAGCGAAAGCGTGGCATCCAATTGTGAAGCGAGCCAACAAATCCATTTCCCGCATTGGAACGCGTTGCCTCGTGGTGAAATCAAAGCAGCAAGTTATGCGTGCGACGAACGCATGCCCGATTGCCGCTGCGTAAATAGCAGACCGCAATGAGTCGTTTCATGATCCCAGGTATGGTTTCCCCCCACGAAGCCCAGGCGATGCTTGCCGCGATCGTCAGCTCGTCTGACGATGCGATCATCAGCAAAGACATGAACGGCGTCGTCCGCAGCTGGAATCAATCCGCCGAACGTATCTTCGGCTACACGGCGGAAGAGATGGTCGGAAAGCCGATTACCGTGCTGTTCCCACCCGAGCGGCTCGACGAAGAAAACGAAATCCTGGCACGGCTCCGACGCGGCGAACAAATTGATCATTTCGAGACTGTCCGCCTACGTAAAGACGGCACGCCCGTCATCATTTCCGCCACCATATCACCCATTCTTGATCCGCAGGGAAAGTTGATTGGAGCGTCCAAGGTCGCCCGAGATATCAGCCGAAATGTCGAACTAGAAGGCCGATTTGAGGCGATCATCGCCTCTTCCGACGACGCCATCATCAGTAAAGACCTCAACGGTGTCGTGCATAGTTGGAATCGATCTGCCGAGCGGATGTTCGGATACAGGGCGGAGGAAATTATTGGCAAATCCATTACCATTCTATTTCCACCCGATCGGCTTGACGAGGAGCCGAAGATTCTAGAACAGCTACGCCGGGGACAGCGTGTGGACCACTTCGAAACGGTCCGCGTCTGCAAGGATGGACGCAAACTGGATATTTCGGTCACCATATCTCCCATCAAAGGGCCAGCCGGGCAAATCATCGGGGTTTCCAAGGTCGCCCGCGACATTACCAGCATCAAACGTGCTCTGCGTGAACGGGAAGAACTGCTCAAACGTGAGACGGCGGCCCGCTCCGAAGCCGAACGCGTCAGCCACATGAAGGACGAGTTTCTTGCGACTCTCTCGCACGAGCTGCGCACGCCGCTGAATGCCATTCTTGGTTGGGCAACAATTCTCCGCGCTGAGCACACCCCCACTCCTGATGTGTTGGAACAGGGCCTCGAAACGATCGAACGCAATGCGCGCGCTCAAGCCCAGCTGATTGAAGAACTGCTCGACATGTCGCGCATCATCAATGGCAAATTGAGGCTCGACGTGCAATCCGTCGATTTGGAAGTCGTCATCAGCGAGGCCGTCGAGTCCCTTCGTCCAGCGGCAGAAGGCAAAGGCATTCGCCTCACCAAAGTTCTCGATCACAAGGGCGCGCCGATCACCGGCGATCCGAATCGACTTCAACAGGTTCTCTGGAATCTCCTCTCCAATGCCATCAAATTCACACCGAGAGATGGGCGCGTCCAGGTATTTCTACGCCGCATCGACTCCCACGTGGAAATCCATGTTGTGGATTCCGGTCAGGGAATTTCAGCGGATTTCTTGCCGCATTTGTTTACGCGCTTCTCGCAAGCCGATACTTCGATCTCTCGTCAATACGGCGGTTTGGGACTCGGATTGGCGCTGGTCAAATCGCTCGTCGAATTGCACGGCGGCAGTGTCAAAGCTTCCAGCGAAGGTCTCGACCAGGGCGCAACGTTCATCGTGTCGCTGCCGCTGACAGCGGTCTGCCATGAGGATCGAGAGCCGATCCTGCCGCCTGACCCCTCGACCGCTGCAACGGGTGCAATCCCCGACCTGCGCGGATTTCATGTATTAGTGATCGACGACGAGCCCGACGCGCGTAGCTTAATCCAGCATATCCTCGCAAAATGCAATGCGACCATCAGGACCGCCGCCAGCGCAGCCGAGGGCCTCGAAGCGGTCAAACAGTATCAACCGGATATGATTTTAAGCGATATTGGACTCCCCTCCGAAGACGGTTATGAATTTCTGGCGAAACTGCGTAAGCTTTCCGATGCTGAAGGCGGCGATACGCCTGCCGTCGCGCTGACCGCATTCGCTCGTGCGGAGGACCGCCGTCGTGCCCTAATGGCCGGCTTTCAGATGCACCTCTCCAAGCCCGTCGATTCTGCCGAACTTGTCGCGGTTGCTTTGAATCTCTATACCGCCAGTCGCCGCGCGAAAGCACGCACGTGACTTTCGCTCGACGAGTTGGGGCGTTGCAAGCGGACTTCGCGGGAATTCGAAAATCGGCACGCTAGAGCGTGAACTCCAACGAAGGTTGTTCCCGACAGCGCCGAGCAACTGGTGAAAAAAAACGGCGTCGCTGCCGAATGAAAATCGGCAGCGACGCCGTGAATACGCGGTCTCGTTCAAGAGCCATTGCGCACTTATTCGCGCGGTTCGGCGGGGCCGATCAGCGGGCCGCTCTTGCCGCCCACGCCGCCTTTAAGCTCCACCGGCGGAGTCGAGGGGGCGGATGCGGCGGCGTGCTCGGGCTCGCGACCGTTTTCGCTGCCTTCCGCTTCTTCGGCCCATTCGACTCGTTTGCGCGATAGGCCGATCTTGCGCTCGTCGGTATCGACGCGCAAAATCTTCACTTCGATCTTGTCGCCGACTTTGACGATTTCTTCCGGATTCTCGACCTTATGGTCGGCCAGTTCCGAAATGTGGAGCAAACCCTCCAGGCCATCTTCCAGGCCGACGAACACGCCGAAATTGGTCAATTTCGTGACCGTGCCGGTGACAAGCTGGCCGGGCTGATACTTGTTGGGAATCGAGCCGGCCCAGGGATCTTCTTCAAGCTGCTTGCGGCCCAGCGCGATCCGCCGCCGCTGCTGATCGACCGAGAGCACCTTGCATTCGATCTGCTGGCCTTTTTCCACGACTTCGCTGGGATGGCTGATCTTGCGCGTCCACGACATATCGCTGACGTGCAGCAGCCCGTCGATCCCTTCTTCGATCTCGATGAAGGCGCCGTAGTTGGTGAGATTGCGCACGGTGCCTTTGACGATTGTGCCGGGCGGATACCGGTCGGCCACCTTGTTCCAGGGGTTTTCCTGGGTCTGCTTCATGCCCAGCGAAATCTCCTGCTTCTCCTTGTTGATGCCGAGCACGACGACATTGATTTCGTCGTCGATGTGCACCAATTCGTTGGGATGGCTGATCCGCTTGGTCCACGACATTTCGCTGATGTGCACGAGCCCTTCGATGCCCTCTTCGAGCTTCACGAAGGCCCCGTAGCTCATGACGTTGACCACCGTGCCCTTCACCACCGAGCCGACCGGATACTTGTTGCCGACTTCTTCCCACGGGCTGGCGCTCTTCTGCTTCAGGCCGAGGGCGATCTTTTCGCGCTCGCGATCGATGTGCAGAATTTGGACTTCGATTTCCTCGTCGATATGAACCATCTCCGACGGATGGCCGATGCGGCCCCAACTCATGTCGGTGATATGCAGCAGGCCGTCGATGCCGCCGAGATCGACAAACGCGCCGAATTCGGCGATATTTTTGACCGTGCCCTTGCGGATCTGGCCGACGGCGAGCGTATCGAGGAGTTGCTTCTTCTTTTCGGTCCGTTCCTGTTCGATCAGGGCCCGGCGGCTGACGACGATATTCCGCCGCGCTTCGTCGATTTTCAACACGATGCACTGGATCGTGCGGCCGACGTAGTCGCCGATATCGGCGGGCCGGCGGATATCGACCTGGCTGGCGGGCAGGAACACGTTCACGCCGCTGACATCGACCAGCAAGCCGCCCTTGATCTTGCGTGTCACGACGCCGGTGACGACGTCGTTTTCGTGGACGGTCTCCATGACCTTCATCCAGTCTTCGATCTTGCGGGCTTTGCGCTTGCTGAGCGCGATCATGCCGCGCGGCTCTTCCAAGAGTTCTTGCGAGCCTTCGACCTCTTCGACCAGAACTTTGATGACCTGCCCGACTTGGGGCGGCTCTTCATTTTCGTCCCATTCGTTGCGCGGGATTTGCCCTTCGCTTTTGTAGCCGACGTCGAGGAGGACGAAATCGTCGTCGACGCGCAAGATACGGCCATCGACGACGGAATTGACGGCCAGATCGCCGCCGCCCCATTCGAATTGATCGCCGGTGCCGCCGGCCATGGCCGCTTCGAGCTCGCGGTCCAGCTCTTCGCTATCGACATCGAGTCCACGGATAAGATTACGATTCACCATAAATGACTGCTTTTACTTTCGCTTGGCCGGTCTCGCGGCGTACTTATTGGCGACGGCGAGAAACAAGTCGGGCTGGCAACCGCGGGCAATTGTTGGCGGATCGGAGCGGGACTGTGTTTCCCGTTGACTGGATCCGCAAAGCCCAACGTCCGAGAGATCGGACGCTTTGGTCGGCCACCTTCGCCCCCGAAGACCCGGCGAAAGATGCCGAGCCGGCCGGAATGAAAAAATGCCAATTTTCGGCTCCGGACTCCCCGCGCGAGGAATCAACCAACGGCCGCCAAAAGGAACCCAATATAATACCGGCCCCGGCAAGGCCCGGCAATGGGAACTTGGGCAGGATAAATCCATAGCAAATCAATTCTCAATCGCTTCCAGCCGAACACCATACTCGTCGTAGGCGATCGACCACTTCGCGCATCTCGGTTCTGGTAGCGGTCGCCTCCGAACACGAAACGTGGCTGGTTGAAATCGCCTCCCGCGATCGGTTAGAGTGGTGCTGGCAATTTATCGTCGCGCCCGCGATTGTCCGACCCGCCCGCCACCCCGCCCAGAGGATCCTTGCCATGCGTCGCCGCACTTTTCTCAAGCACACTGCCGTTGCCGCCGGCACGGCTGCCGCCGCCGTCCATTCCGCCCCGCTGCTGTTGGGAATGGAAGATAAGGCCGGCTCGAAGAACCCGATCATCGGCACAGGCGAGTTTCAATACGAATGCATTCACGGCTGGGGCGAGCTGCCCAAGCAAATCCAATGGGAAACCACCCACGGCGTGACGATCGACGATGCCGGCCTCATCTATATCACGCACCAAGGACACGGCCATCATGCGATGGACACGACCGTCGTGTTCGATCCCAAAGGGAAATACGTCCGCTCGTTTGCCAAAGACATCTATCCCGGCGGCCATGGCATCGATCTGCGGAAAGAAAGCGGCGAAGAGTTTTTGTATATGTGCGACATCGACCATCGCCAGGTCGTGAAGACGAATCTCAAAGGCGATGTCGTCTGGAAAAAGGATTATCCGAAGGAGCCGGGCGTTTACAAAAATGCCTCGGGCTACAAGCCGACGAATGTCGCTTTCGCTCCCGACGGCGGGTTTTATGTCGGCGACGGCTACGGTTCGCACTACATCCATCAATACGACAAAGATGCCAAATGGGTCCGCACCTGGGGCGGGTTCGGCAAAGAGCCCGGCAAGATGAACACGCCCCACGGCCTCTGGCTCGACGATCGCCCCGGCCGCACGAAGTCGCTGGTGGTGGCCGATCGGGCCAATGCCCGGCTGCAATACTTCACGCTCGACGGCAAGTTCATCAGCATCGTCAACGACGTGCTCTTCCCGGCACACTTCGACATTCGCGGCGATGTGCTTATGGTGCCAGATCTTTATGCCCGGGTGTCGCTATTCGACCGCGACAACAAGCCGATCGTGCATCTGGGAGACGACGCGGCGTGGATCGCCGAAGTGAAAAAAATGCAGATTCGCAATGACCCGAAGCGCTGGGTGGCGGGAAAATTCGTGCATCCGCATGATGCCTGCTTCGACCATGACGGAAACATCTTCGTCGTGGAATGGGTTGCCACGGGCCGGGTGACGTTGCTCAAGAAAGTGAGCTGACAGAAGGCTGAAGGCTACAGGCTACTTCAGGACGCGCGGAACGAAAGGTGTTCGGAAAATGAAGTCGTCATGTGCGGATCGGGTTCTTTCGGAAGGCGTCGTCATTGCGATGATCGCAACGGGGCTCCTTGCTTGTGCGTCCCGACCGGCCAGGGCCGAGTCGCCGACGTTGCAAACGCCGCAGGGCGAAGTGGCCATCTTTCCCGCCGACAATCCCTGGAACCAGCCGATCGATCGGCTAGCGGTGCATCCGAAGTCGGAGCAATACATCCGCTCGATCGGGCTCGACAAGGGATTGCATCCCGATTTCGGAGCGCCATGGAACGGGGTGCCAAGCGGCATTCCTTATTGCGTCGCCAAGAAGGGTCAGAAACGTGTGCCCGTGAAATTCGAATACGCCGCTGAAAGCGATCCTGGCCCGTATCCGATTCCCGACGACGCGCCGATCGAAGGGGGCCCAAAGTCGAACGGCGACCGCCATGTGCTGGTGATCGATCCCGAGGGCAAAAAGCTCTACGAACTCTTCTCGTCCTTCAAGACGGCCGACGGCTGGAAGGCCGGCTCGGGAGCGGTCTTTGACCTGTCGAGCAATCGTTTGCGGCCGGCCGGTTGGACCTCCGCCGACGCAGCCGGCCTGCCGATCTTTCCGGGACTGGTTCGCTACGATGAAGTGAGCCACGGCGAAATTCGGCACGCACTGCGATTTACGATCGTTCGCTCGCAACGGGCCTATATCCATCCGGCGAGGCATTGGGCCAGCTCGTCCAGCGATTCGAATCGGCCGCCAATGGGGCTGCGAGTGCGATTGAAGGCCGGGGTCGATATCCGCGGCTTTCCGGCCGAAGATCGCGTGATCCTGCAGGCGCTGAAGATGTATGGCATGATCGTGGCCGACAACGGCAGCGACTGGTTCATCTCCGGCGCTCCGGATCCGCGTTGGAACGACGATGCACTTCACAAAATCGGCAAGATCAAGGGCCACGACTTTGAAGCGGTCGACACGGGACCAATAATGACCAAATAACGTAGCAGGCAGACTCCGTCTGCCGCCGTAACGTAGCAGGCAGACTCCGTCTGCCGTCGTAACGTAGCAGGCAGACTCCGTCTGCCGTCGGCGCGATAAGACGCAAGCGATCGCGAAAAAAGTTGAAAAGCCGGTTGATTATGGCTGGCCGCTACCGGTGGCAGACGGCACACGGAGTGTGCCTGCTACGTTGCCACGGCACACGGAGTGTGCCTGCTACGTTGCCACCGCACATCGAATGTGCCTGCTGCGTTGATATTCACGCAGGTTCTTAACCCGATCTTAATCGAGGCCTAACATGCCGATGATAGCTTGGCACCGAAATGTCCACACCCCCGATCGCTTTGCGGAGAGGCGGCCGGGCGGGAATTCGTCTGTCAAGGGAAGCGTTATGGCCCGTGAACGAATCCTCGTCGTCGACGACGAGGAAGATTTGCTCGAATTGGTCAACTACAATCTGACCAAAGAAGGCTATCGCGTTCGTTGCGTCGCGTCGGGCGAAGAAGCGCTTGCCGAGGCGCGGCAAAATGTGCCCGACCTGATCGTGCTCGATCTGCTCTTGCCGTCGGTCGATGGCCTGGAAATCTGCCGCGTTCTCAAGGCAGACAGCCGCACGGCCCATGTGCCGATCCTGATGCTCACCGCCAAGAGTGAAGAATCGGATGTCGTCAGCGGCTTGGAACTCGGCGCCGACGATTACATGACCAAGCCCTTCAGCCCCCGGGTGCTGCTGGCGCGGATTCGGGCCCTGTTGCGGCGAGCCCGCACCAAAGACGTGCTCGAAGAGCAAGGCACCGTTCGCATTCACGAAATTGTCATCCATCCCGGCCGGCACGAAGTTTTGATCAACGGCGAGCCCGGCGATCTAACCTATACTGAATTCCGCCTGCTGCATTTTTTGGCCCGCAAGCCCGGCTGGGCATTCACGCGGGTGCAGATCGTCGACGCCGTGAAGGGAGAAGATTATCCGGTGACGGAGCGGTCGGTCGACGTGCAGGTTGCCGGCCTGCGGAAGAAACTCGGCCCCTACGGACACTATATTGAAACGGTGCGCGGCGTCGGCTACCGTTTCAAGGAATAGCAATTAGGATGAGGAACTAGGGTGAAGCGTTAGAGACGCGAAACCGCAAGCGAGGCTCACCAACGCCATTTGAATGGGTCGCTCGCTTGCGGTTCCGGACGTCGCCGTCCCGCCTGTCCCCTCACCCTCACCCTCACCCTGTCTCCTCACCCTCACCCTTCCTCCTCTATGTCGCGGAAACGATTGGTCGGCCAACTGCTCCGGTCGCACCTGACCATCGTTTGCGGCGTCGTGTTGGCTGCCGGATGGTGTGCGTCGAAAGCACTCGAAGAGACGCTGATTTCGGGCGTCGAAGACCGCATGGAAGCGATGGCCCGGCTGGTCGCTGGCCGTCGCGGCAACGCCTTCTCCGGCGATACGGCTGATTTCGATCAATTCGCGGCCCAGGCCGCCCATGCCCTAAGCGGGCGATTCACGATTGTCCGCCCAAGTGGCGAAGTCATCTTCGACTCGCAGGCTGACACGACCAAAATGGACAATCACGCCGGGCGGCCCGAAATCGTCGAGGCCTTGGCCGGCTCCTCGGGCCGCTCGATTCGCTACAGCACGACCTTCAATATCCGGATGCTGTATGTCGCAGTTCCGGTGCGCAGTGAGGATCGGATTGTCGGCGTGGTCCGGGCTGCAGTGCCGGCCAGCGACATCGATCCGGAATTGAGCCGTCTGCGCTGGCAAGTCGCCTTCGCGTGTGTGGTCATCCTCTGCGGGGCCATGGCCGTGTCATGGATCTTGTCACGGCATGTTGCCCGCCCGGTAGCGGAGATCGCATCGGCCGCCCGCAGCCTGGCAGACGGGGATTTGAACACTCAATTTCCCGCCGCCGACACCGATGAATTGATCGGCCTCACGGAATCGATTCGCCAATTGGCACAGCAGATCGAAGAACGCAGCCACGTCATCGGCCGGAAGGGGCACGAACAAGAAGCCGTCTTGGCCAGCATGGTCGAAGGCGTGCTGGCCGTCGACCCGCAAGAACGGGTCATCAGCTTGAATCGAGCCGCGGCGGAATTGATCGGAAGCCGGCAGTCGGATGTGCCGGGCCGCAGCCTGCAAGAAGTTTTGCGTAACGCCGATTTGCGCCGCTTTGCCAGCCGCGCGTTGCGCAGCGACGAGCCGATCGAAGACGATGTCGTGCTGCACGGCGCGCAGGAAAAAATCCTCCGCATCCGCGGCACTGCCTTGCGCGACGGCGCCGGCCGAAGCGTCGGGGCGGTGATTGTGCTCAACGACGTCACGCGATTTCGCCATCTGGAAAACGTCCGCCAGGATTTCGTCGCCAATGTCTCGCACGAACTGAAAACGCCGATCGCCTCGATCAAAGGATTCGTCGAAACGCTGCTGGATGGCGCCGTCGAGCATCGCGATGACGCGCTGCGGTTTCTCAAGATCATCGCCAAGCAGGCCGACCGGCTCAACGCGATCATCGAAGACCTGCTCAGCCTGGCGAAGATCGAGCAGAACGAACGTGCAGCCGATCTGCCCCTCGTGGATTCGTCGATCAAGGACGTGCTCGAGGCGGCGGTTTCCGATTGCCAAACCAAGGCTGCGGCGCGGCAAATCAGCGTAAAGCTGAACTGCGAACCTTCGCTTCGCGCGGCCATTAATCCGCCGCTCTTGGAACAAGCCGTGGCCAACCTCCTCGACAACGGCGTGAAATATAGCGAGCCGTCGCGGTTGGTTCAGATTCATGCCCAGCAGACGCTCGGCGAAGTGATTATCGCCGTCAGCGACGAAGGTTGCGGCATCGAAAGCGAACATCTGCCGCGGCTCTTCGAGCGATTCTATCGCGTCGATCGGGCCCGCAGCCGCAAACTGGGAGGAACGGGCCTGGGGCTATCAATCGTCAAGCACATCGTGCAAGCCCACCGCGGCCACATCACGGTCGCCAGCCGAATCGGCAAGGGAAGCACATTCACGATCCATTTGCCGATCGATCATCGCACTGCCCCGCGACATCAAGAGCCAGTGGAAACCGGCGCAGGCACCGCGGCGCGGTGACAGCCGTGTGCTGGCTCGTGTCGATCAAAACGCACCACGCATTGGCGATCTGCCGAATCCGTTCGAGCACGCCACCGAAGCAGTTGCGCTCCCACCCCCTGCCGGTGCCGGTTCGCCTGGACCATGCGGGTCGGGAGGAAAAGGGGTCAGAACCCGTTTTCTGCCCTGATGCTCTGTCAGCGGTTCGAACGCCGGATGAGACAGTGTGGAGCCTTCGAGCTTCGGATATCTACCAGGGTGGCGAGACCGAACCACTTTCTGCTGACCGAGCGTGCGTGGCAGCCCGCGAGTC